>JBAQWH010000029.1:0-11568 GCA_049298815.1 Thermoanaerobaculia bacterium
GGCGCCTGCGGGCGCCGCACTCCAAACTACTTCACGATGCCCGCAACGAGCAGCACCGCGAGGATCGCGCCGAGCGCATACCGGTAGTAGATGAAGACGTGCGTCGTGTGTTTCTGCAGGTAGCGGATCAGGAACCAGATCGACGCCCATCCGGAGACGAACGCCACGGCGGTGCCGATCATGACCGGCGTCCAGCCGATCGTCGCCAGCTGCTCCCGCTCGGAGAACAGCTGAAGCAATCCTGCTGCGGTGATGGCCGGGATACTCATCACGAACGAGAACCTCGCGGCCTGGTCGTGCGGCACGCGGCGGAAGAGCGCGGTCATGATCGTCGAGCCGCTCCGCGACGAGCCGGGCACCAGAGCGATGCACTGTCCCAGGCCGATGATCACGGCGTCCTTCGCGTTGAAATCGTCCTTCGCGCGAAAGCCCCGTGTTTTCGCGTAGCGCTCCGCGACCTGCAGCAGGACGGCGATCGAGATCAGCTGGAACGTCACGACCCAGGTGCTCCGGAAGACCGTCTCGATCTGGTCCTTGAGAGCGAGGCCGACGATCACGATCGGAATCGTCGCCAGGATCACGTACCACGCCTCGGCCGAGTCGCGATCCTCGAAGAGCTTGCGCGAGGCAAGTCCGCGGAAGAAGCCCGCGGTCAACCGGACGATGTCCTTCAGGAAGTAGAGGATCACGGCGAGCGTGGTCCCGAACTGAATGACCGCCGAGTAGGCCGCGCCCGGATCGCCCCAGCCGAGAAGCTCAGGAACGAGCTTGAGATGGCCCGTCGAGCTGATCGGGATGAATTCGGTGAGTCCCTGGACCAGGCCGAGGACGATGGCTTCGAGAATAGACATGGATCAGTGGTTAGTCGTTAGTCGTTAGTCGTTAGTGGTTAGTGGTCAGTGGTTAGTGGTCAGTGGTTAGTGGTCAGTGGTCAGTGTGTCTTCCCCTGGCGGCGCCGTTCTCTACTAACGACTAACGACTAACCACTAACCACTGCCTCGCTACATTTCCCAGACGACCGGCAGGATCAGCGGCCGCCGGCCCATGTTCTTGCGGAAGTACCGTTTGAGCAGCGCGCGCATCTTCTCCTGCAGCAGGTCGGAGTCGCGCAGTTCGTCCCGGGGTGTTTCGGCAAGCATGCCAAGAAGCTGGGTCCGGAGGTCGTCGAGCAGGTCCTGGCTCGCGTCGACGTGAACGGTGCCGCGCGTGATGATCTCCGGCTCGCGCACGATCCTGCCTTCGGCGTCGATGGCGGTCACGACGATGACGAAGCCGTCCTCAGCCAGATGCTGGCGGTCCCGCACGACCACTTCCGGCACCTCTTCCGCCTCGGCGTCGATGAACACCTTCCCGTGCGCCACGCGATCCTCGAGGACGCGCAGCTCCTCCCCCTCGATCTCGATCGCCTGGCCGTTCGTGATCACGGCGCCGTGCGGCACCCCGACCGACTCGGCGAGCCGCGCGTGGTGGATCAGGTGGCGCAGCGTGCCGTGGATCGGGATGAAGAACCTCGGCTTCGTGAGCCGGAGCATGAGCTTCAGCTCCTCCTGGCAGGCGTGCCCCGAGACGTGGGTGTCCGGCTGCTCGTTCGACACGACTTCGGCGCCGCGGCGGTAGAGGTTGTCGATGACGTGGCCGATGGCACGCTCGTTCCCCGGGATCGTGCGGGCCGAGATGACGACGACGTCGCCGCGCTCGATCGAGACCTGCCGGTGCTCACCGATCGACATCCGGGAGAGCGCGGAGGTCGGCTCCCCCTGCGTTCCGGTGGTCAGGATGACGAGGTCGCGGGCAGGCAGGTCGGTCGATCCGGTCCGCAGCTCGCGCGGAATCCGCAGGTACCCGAGTCGTTCGGCGGCCTCGGTGTTGCCGAGGATCGAGCGGCCGAGCATCAGCACCTTGCGCCGGTGTTTGCGAGCGAGGTCGACGATCTGCTGGATGCGGTGGATGTGCGACGCGAACGTCGTGACGATGATCCGACCCTTCGCATTCGCAAAGACCCGGTCGAGCGCTCCCGTGACGGACTTCTCGCTCGGGCAGTGTCCCGGCACTAGCGCGTTCGTGGAGTCGCTGAGCAGTGCGAGGACCCCTTCCTCGCCGTAGTGAGCGAAGCGGGCAAGGTCGGTTGGGAGCGAGTCGACCGGCGTGTGGTCGATCTTGAAGTCGCCGGTGTGGATGATCGTCCCCGCAGGCGTCCGGATCGCGAACCCGAGCGCGTCGACGATCGAGTGGGTCACGCGCAGCGCTTCGACCCGGAACGGTCCGAGCCCGAACGTGTCGCGTGGCGCCAGCTCGTGGAGCTCGATCTCGTCGATCCGGAACTCTTCGAGTTTCCCTTTCAGAAACGCGATCGCCAGCGGCGTCCCGTAGACCGGGAGCCGGACCTTCTGCAGGAGGAACGGCACGGCGCCGATGTGGTCCTCGTGGCCGTGCGTCAGGAGAACCGCCTTGAACTTCGAAGCGTTCTCGAAGATGTACGTCATGTCGGGGACGATGACGTCGACACCGAGCGTCGCGGCGTCGGGGAACATCATCCCGCAGTCGACGAGGATGGCTTCGTCGCCGTACTCGTAGACCATCAGGTTCATCCCGATCTCGCCGAGTCCGCCGAGGGGAACGATACGTACTTTTTCAGGCATCGTGATCTAGGAGAGCAACTCAGATACCTGAAGAGTGAAGAGTGAAGGGTGAAGAGTGAAAGACCACCTTCAGGCGGCTTTCACTCTTCACTCTTCACTCTTCACTCTTCTGTTCTACGGGTAGATCCGATTGAGCATGCGCGGATACGGGATCGTCTCGCGAAGATGAGGGACTCCGGAGACCCACGCCACGCAACGCTCGATCCCCATACCGAAGCCGGAGTGGGGGAAAGTGCCGAACTTCCGCACGTCGAGGTACCACTTGAAGGCATCGAGCGGGAGGTTGTGCTCCTTGATCCGCTCGAGCAGCAGGTCGTGGTCATGGATGCGCTGGGAGCCGCCGATGATCTCGCCGTAGCCTTCGGGCGCGATCATGTCGAGGCCGAGGGCGAGCGACGGGTCGTCGGGATCCGGCTGCATGTAGAACGCCTTGATGTGCGCCGGGTAGCGGGAGATCATCACCGGCCGGTCGAACGAGTTCGCGATGACAGTTTCTTCGTCGCCGCCGAAGTCGTCGCCGAAGTTCGCCTCGACGCCCTTGCTCTTGAGGAGCTCGATCGCCTCGCGATACGTGATCCGTGGGAAGGGCCGCTGGACGTTCTCGAGCTTCGCCACGTCGCGCTCGAGGACCTTGAGCTCTTCCTTGCAGCGGTCGAGCGCGCGTCCGACGATGTACTCGACGAACTCCTCCGCGAGGTCCTGCAGGCCGGCGAACTCGAGGAACGCGACCTCCGGCTCGACCATCCAGAACTCCATCAGATGGCGGCGGGTCTTCGACTTCTCGGCGCGGAAGGTCGGGCCGAAGCAGTAGACCTTCCCGAACGCGGCAGCAGCCGGCTCGAGGTAGAGCTGTCCCGACTGCGACAGGTACGCCTTCTGCCCGAAGTAGTCGGTCTCGAACAGCGTCGACGTCCCCTCGGCGGCGTTGGCCGTGAGGATCGGCGAGTCGATCAGGACGAAGTCCCGGTCGTAGAAGAAGTCGCGGATCGACTTCTCGATCTCGTTCCGGACGCGGAGCACCGCGTGCTGTTTCGACGAGCGGAGCCAGAGGTGCCGCAGGTCCATCAGGAACGCGGTCCCGTGCTCCTTCGGCGTGATCGGGTACTCCTCGGTCGTCGGCCCGATGACCTCGAAGGTCTCGACGCCGAGCTCGACGCCTCCCGGAGCGCGGCTTTCCGCGCGGACGGTTCCGGTCACGCGCACGGTCGACTCCTGCGAGACAGTCTCGGCGGCGGTCCAGCTCTCCTCGGAGACTTCCTTCTTGAAAACGACGCACTGCAGGTACCCGCTGCCGTCTCGGATGATCGGGAACTGGAGCTTCCCCGAGCTTCGCTTGTTGTACAGCCAGCCGTTGACGGTGACCTTCTCGCCTACATGTGCGTGCAGCTCTTTGATGCGTACGGTCGTCATGCGCTCGATCCTAAGAAAAGGTGCGCATTATACGGGGTGCCGGGGACGGGGGACGGAAGACGGCGAATGAGCGGAACGTGAAGGGAAGCGGCAATTCAGTGTCATCCTGAGCCGCCGATGCCCCGGAGGGGCTGAGGACGGCGAAGGACCCCGAGGTTCTGTGCGGGGGCGGAAGGGTGGAGCCCACGCTGCGCCCTTCCCCCTCAGCCCACGCTCCCAGATGCAGGGGGTCCTTCGCAGCGCTGCGCTCCTTCGTCGCTCCGCCGGCTCAGGATGACATCCACCCGCCCCTCACAGCCGCTCGATGTCGTTGCTGAGGTCGCGGGCGTCCTTCTCGACGGTGGTCAGCTTTGCGGCGAACCGTTCGAGCTTGTCCGACTCGGCGGCGTAGAACCGCTGGTACGGCTCGAACGCGGAGGTGATGCTGCGGAGCATCCGCTCGATCTCGTTCCCCGACTCGCGCTCGAGGGACGTGGAGAGGTTGGTCCGCAGCTCTCCGATCCGCGCCTGGAACTCCGATTTCGCCTTGCTCCGCTTGTACGGAAGGATGAGGAAGCTGGTGACGAGGAGCATGGTCGCGGCGGTGAGGCCGGTGACGTCGATGGCGGTGCTGGTGACCACGGTCGTGATCAGGTAGCCGAGGCCGAGGGCGCCTGCGCCGAGTCCGAACGAGTGGAGGACGGCCCGCATCGCGTTGTCGATGATCCGCCGGCTCTCGACGTTCACGTCGTACGACGCCAACCGCTGTTCGGCCTGCGCGTGGATGCGGGAGTAGACCTCTTCGCGGTTGTAGGCGAACTCGCGCCCGACCTTTCCGACGACCTCGTCGCTCCGCGCATCGGACGCCGCCCGCTCGGAGAAGACTTCGACCGTCGCGCGCCAGAGCTTCATGTTCTCGCGGACGAGCCAGTCGACCGCTTCCTGGATCGTGGTGTCGATGTTCCCCTTGAAGCCCTGGAAGACCTGGCGGTCGAACTCCTCGCGGAAACGGAGCGAGTCGCGGAGGAGCATCACGTGCTGGATCCGGACGTAGCGGTCGAGGAAGTCGAGGCCGCGGCGCTCCAGGTCGAACAGGAGGTTGTCGATCCGGACCGTGAACTGCCGGAAGTTCGACTCGAGGTCGGCGCGCGCCCGTTCGAGCTGGTCGGTCATCGACTCGATCCGCGCTCGGTCGCTCGCGAGCAACTGGCGGCGCGACTCGATCATGCCGAACTGCTTTTTCGCCAGACTGAAGATCGTCTCGAGTGGAGCGGAGAGCTTGAGACGCACCCGTTCCTTCTCGGAGAGCACCTTGAAGATGTAGTCCTCGAGCGCCTCGAAGCGGCTGCGGGTCCAGTCGCGGGGATCGGCCTCCCCCACCTTCGAGGCGAGCGCGAGCTTCGCCGCGACCGGATAGATCGTCGGGTCGAATCCGAAGATCGTGCGCGTGTTCGCGGTCAGGTACTCGACGACCTGGGCGACCTCCGCCTCGGACTTCGTGTCGGTCTTGTTGAGGACGAAGACCACCTTCTTCCCCCACTCGCGGATGTACGCGAGGAACTTCCGCTCGGACTCCGACAGCGGGCGGTCGATCGAGGTGACGAACAGGACGAGGTCGGCTCGCGGGATGAAATCCTCGGTGATCTCCTGATGCCGCTGCACGATCGAGTTCGTCCCCGGCGTGTCGACCAGCGTGATGTTGCGGAGGAAGTCGACCGGGTAGAACTGCTCGACGACGAAATCGGAGAGCTTCTTCGTCCTCTCCTCGTCGCCATGCCGGAGGATCGAGATCACGTCGTCGACCGGGATCGGCCCTTCGGTGCGCAGTCGGGCGCCGAAGAGGGCATTGATCATCGACGACTTGCCGGCGTTGAACTCGCCGACGATCACGATCGTGAAGAGGTCCTCGAGCGTGTCGATCAGGTCCTGGACGCGTCTCCGCTCGTCGGCCTGCTCGTTCTCCAGCGTCTCCCTGAGCTCCACCAGCAGAGAGCTCTCACGGCGGAGCAGCGCCTGAACCTTCGGGTCCACCACCGTATCGAAAATGCCGGGCACGGCTGGGGACGGTACCAGAATCGTGCCCGTTAAGTAGCCGGGAGCGCGCAATTAGCCCAGCACCACCGGCGTTTCAACGCCAGTCGAGTTCGACTCAACCATGAAAAGAATCGCGATCGTCTCTCTGCTCACCCTCCTCGGCCTGTCAGCGGCCGCTCTTGCGCAGCCCTTGCCGGTATGCTCGCTCTGCGTCGGCAACGTCATCAATGTCGATCAGGCGCCGCAGTCGGCGGTCCCGATGCTCCTCGAGCTGAAGGGCGACCAGCTGTCCGGCGCCTCGACGATGCTCGCGTCCGTCCGACCCGAGCTCCGGCGTCAGATGGTCGTGACGGTGACGTTCGACGCCGCCGCGGCGGGCGATCCGCTGCTCGAGGCCGAATCCCAGTCGAAGCGGCTCGTCGAGTGGGCCCAGGCGAGCGGACCGTTCGACGGTCTCGGCATCGCGGTGGCTGCCGAGCCACGCATCGCGGCCTACGCACTCAAGCGCCTCTCGGTGACTGCCCAGGGCCTCTCGATCGCCGGAAGGATCGTCCTTCCGCGCGGAGTCGCACTCGCACCGATGTTCGAGGAAGGGGCGCAAGCGTACTTCGACGCGGTGGTCGTGGATGCCCCGCAGACGGCCGAGACGCTCGCCTGGCTCGCCGAGCGCGACCCGTCGAAAAAGGTCTTTGCCGTCGCGGCGATCACCTCCCCAAACGCGATGTTCGACCTGGCGCGTCCGCTCAGTGCCGGCGCCATCCGGGCGTATGCGGCAACGCCGATCGATCCGGCTTCCGCCGCGAGCGTCAACCGGACGTTCACCGGCGACTGGGCGTTCGACTCCACCGCGAAGACCGCCGTGCTCGACGCCCGTGGCCAGGAGACGGCGATGGAGACGTTGACGTTCGTCCGCGGTGAGGACCTCCGCACGATCGTCGTTCCGTTCGGCGATGCATCCGCGTCGTCGATCGTTGCGCTCCCGACGGACCGCTACATGAAACCGCACCAGATCGATGCGAAGGGCGACCGACCGATCACCGACACCGGGAGCAGGGGCGGCCGGCTTCTCATCGGCATCCCACCGGTGAAGGCGCCGTTCCTGATCTCTGCTGAGCACGCGGAAAAGCCGAACGTCAACGTGACGAAGGAATCGATGGACGTCGCCACGCAGCGCGGCATCACCGTCGAGGAGATCATCCGGAACCATCAGGCGTACGACGCGTACCAGGAGTCGATTCAGCCGCGCTACATCGCGCGCAACACGACGAACCTCCGCTTCGACGTCGCTGCCGGCGAAGCGATCGAAGCGACGATCGCAGGCGACTACTTCTCCGACCGCGATCACCGGGCCGACTGGGTCTGGCAGGACTTCTACATCAACGGCGTGAAGTGGAAGTACGGCGAGATTCCGGAGCTCCCGCTCATCCAGCCGGAAAAGGTGACGCAGCTTCCGCTCGACATCCACCTCACCAACGAATACCGCTACGAGCTCGTGCGCGAGACACAGCTGTTCGGCTACCGCACGTACGAGGTGCGCTTCGAGCCTCCGCCGAACGCACCTCTCGAGCTTCCCCTCTACCGCGGCACCGTCTGGATCGACTCGCGCACCTGGGCGCGCGTCCGTCTCTCGATGATCCAGCTCAACCTCAAGGGCGAAGTCCTGTCGAACGAGGAGCGCGTCGACTTCGTCCCGTTCTCGCGGACGACGAAGGCGCAGCTGAGCGAGACGTCCGTCGCTGCGACCGACCCGAACGAGATCATCTGGCTCCCTCTCGGCGTCACGGCGCAGCAGGTGATCTCGGCGGCGGGACGCGCGAACATCGTGCAGCGCGCGACGACCTTCGAGAACTTCCGGATCGACCCGCCCGAGTTCGAGACACTCCTCGCTCAGGCCTCGGCCTCCGATGCCCGGATGGTCCGCGAGACGCAGGCCGGCCTCCGCTACCTCGAGAAGAAGGACGGTGAGCGCGTCGTCAAGGAAGGCTTCGACACCTCACGCCTCTTCATGCTCGGCGGGATCCACCACGATCCCGGTCTCGAGTACCCGGTCGTCCCGCTGGGCGGGGTCAACTACTTCAACTTCAACCTCTGGAACCGCGGCATTCAGACGAACGTCTTCTTCGCGGGCGTGATCCTCGCCGTGAACGCCACGCAGCCTTCGTTCGCCGGAACGCGCACGAACGTCGGATTCGACTTCTTCGGCATCGCGATCCCGGTCGAGAACACGATGTACCGGAACTTCGAGGAGATGCCGGACGAGACCGTGAAGGCCCGGCCGATCGGCCTCACCCTCCGCGCGGGCCATCCGATCTTCGAGTTCGGCAAGGTCGATGTCTCCCTCGGACTCGCGCATCTCTCCTACAGCCGCGCGGACGACACGGGCGCCGACTTCGAGCCGCCCTCCAACACCTTCCTCATCACCCCCGGGATCAATGCGCAGTACTCGCGCCGCGGCTACAACGTCTCCGCCTTCTACGAGCGGAGCACGAGGACCTCGTGGGAGCCCTGGGGGGTCCTCTCCGAGTACGACGAGGATCAGAAGACCTTCGCGAAGTTCGGCGGGTCGGTCGGTAAGACCTTCTTCCTCCCGAAGTTCCAGCGGATCGGTATCGACGTGTCGTTCCTGGACGGCCAGTATCTCGACCGCTTCTCGAAGTGGGAGCTCGGCTTCTTCGGCGCGCAGCGGGTGCACGGCTTCCAGTCCGGTGCGGTGCGCGCGGAGAAAGCGACGATCGGCCACCTCACCTACGGATTCGTCTTCTCCGAGCAGTTCCGGATCGAGGCCTTCTACGATCATGCGATCCTCGACGACGAGCTCGCCGGCTACCGGCGCGAGCCGTTCCAGGGAGTCGGCATCGGAGGCCAGACCATCGGCCCGTGGGGCACGCTCCTCCGGCTCGACATCGGCAAGAGCATCGGGCGGAACGCGCAGGACGGTTTCGTCGCGAACATCGTGTTCCTGAAGCTGTTCTAGCCCTCGGGCTCTTTGCGGTCGAGTCGTTTTCGACGTTCACCGCAGAGGCACAGAGAGCCCAGAGGTTCACAGAGGACGCTGCGCAGAGGCTTCTCCGGTGCGAGCCGCGCCGAGCCCTCTGTGAACCTCTGGGCTCTCTGTGCCTCTGTGGTGAGTCTCGCTCCGAAACCAAAAAAAAGCCCGGCGAGTGCCGGGCTTTTTCGTTTGCAGCTTCGGGAGAGAGCTACGGGGTCGGGTTGTTCGCCGTGTAGAAGTCGACCGAGCCGATCTCGCTGCGGAATCCGCGCTGGTCGAGCACCCGCACGGTGAGGCGGTGCCGGGCATTCGTCAGCTTCTTCGTATCCATCGTGAACCGCCAGCCGGAGTCACGCGCGTTGAAGATGTACGGATACGCCTGCGCGATGTCGGTGCGGGCAAATCCGTACTGCGCCTGTCCGACGTAGTTGCCGTCGATGATGATCTCGACCGCTGTGACGCCGATGTTCTGGTCGAGCGCCCAGCCGCGGAACGTCACGTCACCGGAGACGTAGTCGAAGCTCACGGGGAACTCGATGAAGCCGAGCGACGCGAAATCGTTGGTGAGATCCGAGCACTGGAACCAGACCGGAATCCCGTCCTTGTTCGGCAGTTCGGCGAACGTCTGCTCGTCGTCGCCCACGCGCACCTTGAGGGAGTGGTTGCCCTGGCGGACGCCCGAAGCGATGAGGGCGCCGACGTCGAGCGTGAAGAGGAACCCCGAGCGCGGCGAGTTGTTGTAGGTCGGGTAGAAGCGAGCCACGTCGTAGCGCGGGAGTCCGTAGCAGTTGGCGAACTCGCCGAGGATGAGGCCGCAGTCGTCGGTCGAAGCCCAGCGGACGCCGTCGACGAGAAGCTCGACGTAGGTGACCGCACCGAGGGTCGTGCGCGTGCTCAGGTCGAGGGCCCAGCCCCGGACCGGCGTGATGTGCTGGAGCGGACGAACGTACGGCGAGACGATCGGCGGGGCTCCGCCGCAGAGGGTGCCGTGCAGGACGGTGTCGCGGCGCGGCTCGTCGAGGTGGCCGAACGGCCGCAGGAAGTCGGCGTTGTTGATGACCTGGACCTGGCGGCGCCCGATCATGCGGGAGAGGCCGCGCTTGTCGATCGCGTTGACGGTGATGAGGTGGACGCCGTTCGGCACGCGCGTCGTGTCGACGTTCGCGACGAATCCGCTGAACTCGGCCGCCGGGAAGTCGGGATACGCGAGCGCGACGTCCGGCCTCGGGTCGCCGTAGATGGCGCCGTTCATGACCCCGCCGTCCATCATCACTTCGATCCGCTCGATCCCGTCGGTGTCGGCAGCCCACCCTAGGACCGGGAAGGCCCCGTTGGCGTTGTGGATGCCGTTGGCGTCGGGAATGTCGACCGAACCGAACGGCGACTGGTTGATCGAGTTGTTGATCTGGATCGTGCGCCGGCCGACGATCTGCACCTCGTTGGTCAGGGCGCTCGTCACGCGCACTTCGACGGTGTGCGGGCCGCTCGAGTAGTTGCTCGCGAGGAAGCCCGTCTGGAATCCAGGCTTCGTCTCAGCGATGCCGGGATAGCTCGGGAACGCCTCCACGATGTCGACGCGCGGGAGGTTTCCGGGCACCTTGTGGACGAACTTGTCGTCGACATAGAGCTCGATCTTCGAGATCTTCCCCGGATCGAGAGCCCAGCCCCGCACCAGGATCACTCCGGAGTGCTGGACGGTAGGGTCGGGGTTCGGAAGGTCGAGCTCCCCGACGAATGACTGCGCGAGAAGCGCCGGCGCGAGAAGCGCACCGACAAAGGTGAGAACCAGGCCGCGGGTAACCCATCTCCACATTTCCCCAACCTCCAACCCGAAGATGACCTTGGTAAACGTCTGACAGAGCGACGTCATCCGACGATACTCCCGTCGGAACGCCAAATCAAATAATCGCCGGCAGAGCCGGTCGACAATGGTTCGGGCGAGATTATACTCCCGGCCGTGAGTTCTCCAAGTGGCAGCGCGATCATTGACTTAGCCGCTGTCCGCGCCGCCGCCGAGCGGATCCACGGACGGGTACACACGACTCCCCTCCTGTCCAGCCGGTCGCTTTCCGAGCGCTTCGGGGTCGAGGTCCGGCTCAAGTGCGAGAACCTGCAGCGTGCCGGCTCCTTCAAAATCCGGGGAGCGATGAACGCGCTGCTGCAGATCCCGGAAGCGGATCGGAGCCGGGGGGTCGTCGCCTTCTCCTCGGGGAATCACGCACAGGGGGTCGCGCTCGCGGCGAAGATCCTCGGCATGCCGGCGACGATCGTGATGCCCGAGAACTCGGTCCAGTCGAAGGTCGACGCAACCCGGGCCTACGGCGCCGAGGTCGTGCAGTCCGGCGTCAACGCCTCGACCCGCGACAAGGTCGCCCGCGAGATCGCCGAGCGCACCGGCGCGTCGGTCGTCCCGCCGTTCGACGACGAACGGATCATCGCCGGTGCAGGCACCGTCGGCCTCGAGATCGTCGAGGAGTGGCCCGAAGTCGCCGCGATCATCACCCCGCTGGGCGGCGG
>JBAQWH010000030.1:0-7506 GCA_049298815.1 Thermoanaerobaculia bacterium
AGCTCCAGCTCCTTCTCGGCGAACTCGCGCTCCTTCAGCTGGGCGATGCTCTTCTCCAGCCGCTCCTTCATCAGCTCGAACGCGTACATCGCCACGCCGGCCGCCGCGCCGAGCCCCCCCGCGAGAAGGACTGCGACCCAGCCGGCACGCGACATCGTGACGGCCTGCAGCGGTTGGCCCCAGAACAGCGGCAGACCGAGGAACAGCGCGAGCGGCCATCCGATCTGGCTGCCTGCAAAGTAGACGAGGCCGCGCAACCAGCCGCGTGTCCCGATCCACGGCTCGAACAGCCAGCCCAGCAGGAGCGCCCAGGCGAAGCACGAAAGCGCGATGAAGCCGCTGTGGAGGATCAGCTGCGGTTTCCACTGGAACCGCGCGAGGATGCCGCCGACGACCAGCCCTCCGCCGAACGTGATCGGCGCGAACCGGACGAGCTCGGACCAGGGAAACGGAGGACGCGGCGCTCGCATGGTGAGCGGCCATCATGCGGAAGAGACCGTCGCCTGCGCAAGGGGACCTCGCCTCGTAAATGCTGCGCTAGGTCACCACAGAGACACAGAGAGCACAGAGGCACACAGAGGTTGCCGTGTGCAGTTCTGGCTCTGTGAACCTCTGTGCTCTCTGTGCCTCTGTGGTCGCATCCGGTTCTCGATCGACCCGATTCCTGTTTCGAATGCGCGACGACTTGCCCCGCGGATGAGCACCGCGCCGCGGCTCTGAGAGAATGCCGGCTGCGCATGCACGCGTCCTCCGCGATCAGCGGCCCTCATCCGATCCGCCCTTCGACCATCATCCTCTTCTGGCTGCCGCTCGCGGCCACCTGGTTCATGATGGCGCTCGAGGGCCCGTACATCGCGGCGATCGTCGCGCGCATGCCTGCGACCGCGCACAACCTCGCGGCGTTCGGCGTCGCGACCGCGCTGGCCTGGCTGATCGAGTCGCCGATCATGATGCTGCTCTCGGCGGCGACGGCGCTGGTCCGCGACCGCGCCTCGTACCTCGCGCTGCGCCGGTTCGCATTCATCCTCAACGGGCTCGTGACCGCCGGCATGCTGATCCTCTCGATCCCGGCCGTCTTCCGCTTCATCGGCGAAGGGCTCATCGGACTGCCGACGGAGATCTCGAGACTCGCCCACCTGGCGACGACGATCCTGATCCTCTGGCCGGCCGCGATCGGATATCGACGCTTCTACCAGGGCATCCTCGTGCGGCATCACCTTACGCGGCGGGTCGCCTACGGCACCGTCGTCCGCCTCGTGACGATGACGGTGACGGGTGGCGTGCTCCTCGTCACCGCCTCGATTCCCGGGGCCGCGCTCGGCGCGGTCGCTCTCGTGACCGGGGTCATCGCGGAGGCGATCGCGAGCCGGATGATGGCGGGCCACCTCGTCTCGTCGCTCATGAAGATCGACGACGCGACGGCCCCGGTGCTGACGTTCCCGGAGATCGCCCGCTTCTACTATCCGCTCGCGCTCACGTCGATCCTGTCGATGGCGCTCGGTCCGCTCGTGACGTTCGGCCTCGGCCGCGGGCGCGCGCCGATCGAGTCGCTCGCCGTCTGGCCGGTGGTCCAGTCGATGATCTTTCTCTTCAGGAGCGGCGGCGTCGCGTTCCAGGAGGTGAGCATCGCGCTCGCCGCCGGCCATCGCGAGAACGAGCAGCAGGTGCGCAGGACCGCCGTGTGGCTCGGCGTCTTCGCGTCGCTCGTACTTGCGGTCGTTGCGTTCACGCCGCTCGAAGTGGTCTGGCTCCAGCGGATCTCCGGCCTCTCGCCGCATCTCGCGTCGTACGCGATCTGGCCGGTCCGGCTGCTCGTCCTCCTGCCGGTGCTCGAATACATCCTGTCGGTCCAGCGCGCCCGCTGGATCCTCGCGAGGCGGACCGCGCCGATCACGATCGCGACGGCCATCGAAGCGGGAGGCCTTGCAGTGACCCTCTTCTTCGCACTCGGCGTCTTCGACACCGTGGGTGCCATCGCCGGCGCCCTGGCGATGCTCCTCGGCCGCGCCGCCGCGAACGGGTATCTGTATCTGCGAGCCTCGGCGCTGCAGTTCCGACCGCCTCAGTCGTGACGATCGGCGCCCTCGCTCACAGGCGCGATTCGAGGTCCGCGATCCTCTGCAACACGTTCTTCGAGTGATCGAACCGCCGCTATGGCACAACCCCTCACCCGCACTCCGCTTCGCTCCGTGTCTCCCTCTCCCCGCTCACGCGGGGCGAGGGGGAACGCGGTGCGCGGCTAGGCGGCGCGCCAGCGGCGGCCGTCGGGGGTGTCGAACGAGAGGAGGATGCCGAGGGCGGCGAGCGCTTCGAGGACGGCGGCGATCTCCGGCTTCTTCGCTCCCTTGAACGACGACGCGATCTCTGCGGCGCTCAGCGCGTTGACTGGACGGCCCGCCGCCGCGAAGAGGTCGCGGACGGCGGAGACCTGCTCGCGCAGCTGTTTCGGCCACTTCGGCAGCTCCTTCGCGGCGGGCGTCGCGGTCGCGGCCTTCTCTTCGTCCACTTCGCCGAGAGCGATCGCGGTCTGCGCAGCCTGCGTGCCGCCGGGATTCTGGTACTCCGGACGCAGCCACCGCACGATCCCCCGCCGCTCCTCCTCGGCCCGCTCGGCGTTGAGCGCAACGAGCCGCTCGAGAATCTCCTCGTCGGTGAGCGTCTGCGGCCAGCCGTAGGCGTCGAACACTGCGGCGTCGAGGTCGTCGTGAATCTGCTTGAGCACGGAGACGAGCCCCTGCTCGTGAATCACTTTCTCCTTCGCCGTCAGCGCTTCGCCGCTGCGGAGCTTCTCGAGCACGTTGTACATGCCGGTGATCGTCAGCCCTGGATGCTGTTCCTGCTGCCGCTTCCGATGCGCGTCGAGCTGCTCGCCAAGATTGCGGATGCGCTGCTTCGTGAACTCGTCGGGATCCGGGAAGGGGAAGGGGTCAAAGCAGACGGTCTTGTTGTAGCGGGGATCGTTGCCAACGCCGAGACGTCCGCCGGCAGCAAGTGACCACGTGACGTGGATCTGGCTCGAGAGCACGCCGAGAAAGAAAGCGTCGTCCAGCGCAATGTTCGCCAGCATGTTGTCGGGCAGGATGCTTCCATCCAAGAACATAAAGACTCGATGTTTCGCTGTCTCTGATGTTGTGACGTAGCGTGCGAGCCCCTTCAGCGCAGTCCGAAGTTCGGTGTTTCGACGCCCGAAGAGCCACCAGTTCTCCCTTCTATAGCGCTCCTTGTTTTGATCCCTTTCCGGTTTGACCCGATCGAGGATCCACTGGAAGACCGCCGGATACCGGTAATGCACGTCAGCGATCTGAAGACCATCTAGATCGATGACCATAACGTCGCGGTTCCTCTGCATCACATCTTTGCCGTGACGGTATGGACGAATGTGCTTTTCCAGATCGGCGAAGGACCCTAACCCTATCGCTCGCGCCTCAGCAGACGTGACGATGAAACCAGCTCCATGCAGTTTCACCCCAGGCGAGCAAAGCCGATTGTTCGCCTGCAGCTGTCGAGCGTCGCCGGTGGCCACACCGATAGTCAGATCCGCGTTAATGCGTCCACTCCCCGACGAAAATCCGATATCGCAGTGGTCGGCCGACCCGAATTCTTCCGAAATGACGGTCTGCAACGTCCCAACTGCCTGACCCTGCTCGCCCACAGTCATAGCTATGCGCACAGCGGCGCCTTGCGCGGTGTCGACCCATGGATGGTCAGGGACGGCGAATACGATCGACAGCGAGGGCGTGTTTGCGAGATGACGGTCCGCCACCTTTCGCATCAGTGTCTGAGAAAAGCTGTTCGTCGTAATAAGGCCGAATCGCTGCGTGGCCGTGTTCCGCACACGCTCTGCGGCCTCATTCCACCAGTACATGACGAAATCTACGCTCTCGGGAACTGTCGGATGGGTAGCGCGTAAGGCTTCGGTATATCCATCGCCGAGCGCGGAACGCATCCGCCAGTTCCCAATAAACGGCGGGTTCCCGACAATGAACTCCGCCTCCGGCCACTCCGCCTTGCGCGGATTCACGTAGCGGTATGCCGGCGTGCGTGCGGTCTCATCCGGCACGTCCTCGCCGGTCACCGGATGTTTCTTCGTCGTCTCGCCGTCCCAGCGGGTGACCGGGTTGCCGTCGTCGTCGAGCAGCGGGACCTTCTGGTCGTAGGCGAGCACGGCGTCGCGGCATTCGATGTTGTGGTAGTCGCGGAGGATCGGCTCCTCGGGGTGGCTGCGATAACCGCGGGTCCGGATCTGCCACTGCAGCCAGCCGATCCAGAGCACCAGCTCCGCGATCTCCTTGGCCCACGGCTTGATCTCGATGCCGAGGAACTGCTGCGGGGTGACCATCCGTCCGAAGGTGACGAGCGAGCGGTCGTCGCCGAGGGAGTCGAGCAGCTCGATCACCTCGTTCTCGATCCGCTTGAAGAGGTCGAGCGCCACGTAGAGAAAGTTGCCGGTGCCGCACGCCGGGTCGAGCACGCGCGTCTTCGTCAGCTTGTCGTAGAACTCGTGCACGACGGCCCGCGCCTCGGCCACCGCCTTCCGGTTCTTCTCCGGCGCTTCCGAGCCGACCAGCTTCACGACCTGCGCGCGGACGTTGTCCCACTCGGCCCGCAGCGGCTCCTCGATGGTCGGCCGCACCAGGCGCTCGACGTACGCACGCGGCGTGTAGTGGGCGCCGAGGCGATGGCGCTCCTTCGGGTCGAGGGCGCGCTCGAGGAGCGTGCCGAAGATGGCCGGCTCGACGTCCGCCCAGTTGCTCTGCGCGGCGAGGCCGAGGACCACGATCTGCTGTTTCGTCAGCGGCAGCGCGATCGGATCGGCGAAGAGGCCGCCGTTGAACTTGTAGATGTTGCCTGCGCCGAAGAGTGGTCCCCCCTCGTTCATCTTCCGCCACAGCTCGGAGACCTCGCCGGGGAAGAGCTCGGGGCTCTCGACCCATCGGTTCCTGAGCGCGTCGGCGAAAAGGCTCCGCGGCAAGAGCTCGATGTCCTCGGCGAACATCGTGAAGAGGCAGCGCATCAGGAACTTCGCGACCACTTCCGGCTCATGGCCGGATCCTTCGAGCGTCTTCGCGAGATCCGCGAGGTAGCCGGCAATCTCGCGGGTCACGCGCACCGAGCGGCGCGAGGGGTCGAGTGAGCCGGGATCGGTGAAGATCGCGCGCAGCGTCTCGAGGTGCTCGGAGTCGCGAGCGAGGCTCTCGAGGTTGATGCGCGAGCGGAGCGCGTCGGGGAACTTGCGGTAGTTCCGCGTGCCGTCGAACGACGCATAGAGATCGAAGCAGTAGCCGATGTCGGTGACGAGGATGAATGGCGGCGGCGGCTCGATGGTGTTCGTGTACGCGAGCGCCTGCCCGAAGGCGGACTGCATGGCGATGTTCCACGACGGCGTGCCGCGTTTGGCAGTGCCGACCTTCATCGAGTCGGTGTCGGACCCCTGCTTCGCCTCGAGGACGAAGTGCCCGCGCTTGTAGAGATCGATGAAGCCGATCGAGTGCCGCTCACCGCCGTGGACCAGCGTCACCGGCCGTTCGAAGACGTAGTGGTCGCGCTCGGGATCACCGGTGGCCGCTCCCGGCTTCTCGACGCCGAGGAGCTCGCAGAGATCGAGGAGAAAGGGGTCCTTGTTCGCGCGCTCGGACGCGCCGGAACGCTTCCACTTGTCGATGAAGGAGGAGAGATCCACGGACGCGTGTAAGTGTAGCCTGAGGAGCTCGCCGGCCAGAGACTACCGATGCGATCTCGTTCGCGATGGTGGCTCGCACTGCTCCGGCCTGTCCATTTCGCGCGGCTCGTCGTGGCCGACCACGCCTTTGTTATACGCCGAGTACTGCAACTCTGCGTATAATTCGTTCATGACGTTCATCCGCCTCCCTCTCGCGGTTCAGACGCTGTACGCAGAATTGCTGGATCAGTTGCGGACCGTCGATGCCCGCGCTGCCGCCGGCGATCTGGCCGGATCGCTCGTCTCCAAACAGATCCGTGGTCGTGCGTACTGGTACCTCCAGAGAAGCGAGGGGGCGGCAAAACGGCAGATCTACATCGGTCCCGATGGCTCGGAGGAGGTCGAGCGAGTCCGTCTTGCGCTCGAAGATCGTCCCGTCCGCGCGATCGACGGCGCCCGCCGCCGCGACCTGGTCACGATGCTTGCAGCCGGCGGGATGTTCCGCGAGTCGGCCGCAATCGCCACGGTCCTCAGAATTCTTGCCGATGCGAGCGTCTTCAGGGCGGGGGGTGTGCTGGTGGGAACGCAAGCCTTCAATTGCCTCGCGAACATGCTCGGCGTCTCGTTCGACCATGCCGCATCGCGAACGGCCGACGTCGACGGTGCCCACGACGCGGCGATTCCGGTTGCGATCGAAGAGCGGCGCAGCGAGGCGGAGCTGATTGCTGCACTCCGGACTGCCGATCCCGGCTTCTTCGCGGTTCCCGGGATCGACTCGCGCGACCCGAGCACCTCCTTCCACGTTCGTGGCCGCGACCTGCGCGTCGACTTTCTGACGCCCGACCGCAGCCGTGGCAAGAACAGCAAGCCGGTCATGCTCGCGCACCTCGGCTGCGCGGCTCAGCCGCTCGCCGGCCTCGACTACCTGATCGAGGAGTCGGTGGACGCAGCGGTCGTGGGAGGCAACGGCATTCGCGTTCATGTGCCGCTTCCGGCGCGGTTCGCGGTCCACAAACTGTGGGTCGCGGCCGGGCGCCCCGCTTCGGAGGCAGCAAAGAGCCGAAAGGACATCCTGCAGGCCACCGCACTCCTCGAGGCCCTTGCTGAGGACCGTCCAGGAGACGTCGCCAGGGCGTTCAAGATCGCTGCAAGACGGCCGTCGATGTGGCGACGCGTCAAGGCGCAGCTCGGCCGTCTCGACGCGAACGTGACCGCCATGCTCCGGCCGCTGCTACCCTGATCGTGAGCGACCTTCTCGGTGTGAATGAAAGCAGGCGTCCACGAACGGCTCCTCTCGCCGCGGCCCTCCATCCACGGATCCTCGAACATGTCCAAACAGAACAAACAGAAGCCAGCGAACACTCAGAACAAGCCGCCCTGCCCGATCTGTGGACGGCGCTCGAGCGTGCGCCTGATCGGCGACCGCATGCACTACTGCGATCACTGCCGCGAGGCGTTCACGGCCTGATCGCTGCGCGGAGCGGCGGTGATCGCGTTGCCGCGCGTGGTGTCGTCGTCCGCGACATCGATTTGCTCCATCCCCCCACCTCGGTCACCGGGTCGGACCTCGGCGCTAGAATCGTGCTCTTCCGGAGGAACCGATGACACGAGCGACCGCACTCGCCATCCTGATCACCATGCTTGCGCTGCCTGCCGCCGCGTCCGACCTCCTCCTGGTCGCGAACAAGAGCGGGCACACAGTGGACCTGGTCGACCTCGTGAGCGGCAATTCGATCGCGACGCTGCCGACCGGACACGCGCCGCACGAAATCGCGGTCTCGCCGAACGGATCGCTCGCGGTGATCGCGAACTACGGCGACCGGGAGCGCCCCGGCTCGACACTGACG
>JBAQWH010000031.1:0-7132 GCA_049298815.1 Thermoanaerobaculia bacterium
GCTCGAGCTCGACGCGACCACGCGCGCCCACCTGCGCCGCAATCATCACTTTCGCCCTGTTCCGCGGCATCCCGAGCGCGACGAGCACGTCCTCGGCATACGCCGGCGTGATCGTCCCCGCCGCCAGACGCTCCCCGAGATCGATCACCGTCCCCGCCGCTCCCGCGTCGATCGACTGCTCGCGCGCATCCGACGCGAACCGCGGCCACAACCGCGGAGGAACGTCCGTCAGATTCGTCTCGCTGTACCGCCGCACCCAATGCCGCGTCAGCGCTTCGTCGAGCATCGCCGAGCCGAGCGGCGTTTTGTCATCCCAAACCTTTTTTCGCGTTTCCTCGAGCTTCCCGGTCCCCAGCGTTTTGTCGCCGGTCATAGGCGCGCCGAGCAGCGCAATCTGCAGCTGCCGCTCGTACAGCCGCATCGCGTCCATTTCCTGCCGGCCGGCCGCGCCCGCCGTTGTGATCCCGAGAGTCGGCAGCTCCGTCCGGACCTGCTGTTCCTCCGACGGCACCGCCAGGACCCGCTGAAACTCGCCCGCGTACGCGTCTTCGATCGCCTTCCGCGGATCCCCGATGATCCATCGCGGAATGTGAACGACGACCAGTGATTCGTTGTCCTCGATCCGCTGTAGCAGCCACCCCTCGAGCTTCTGAATCTTCCACAGCGGCAGATACGCTTTCGGGAGATCGCCCTCGCCCCACTTTGTATCCAGGCTGCCCCACTGAAAGTGCAGGAACCGCGACGGATCGACCTCGATCCCCATCGGATGATCCGACGTGACCAGGAACTCCCGACCGTCCGCCGTGAAAAACCAGCACTCCGCCGGCACGTCGTACAGGTGCGGCACCCACTCGCCGACCACTTCGTCGAACTGCAGGACCATTTCGGCCCGCGAAAACCCGTAGTAACGCCCCATGAGGATTTTCAGCAGCACGACCAGCTGATCCGGCACCCGGGCCCAGGCCGCCGCCGTCCGCGCGAGCGCCCGATCGGCGATCGCCTGCTCCTCCGGCGTTTCCCCTTGCGCCGCCTTCAGAGCCCGGTCCGTCACCAGGACCGACTGGCCCCACATGGCGCAATAGCCGGCGACGTCGGCGAACTGATAGAGGATCCGCGTCACCAGGCCCACGCCGTCCCGCGAATACTTCGCGAGATTCGGATCCGGATTCGTCAGCCGGCCGCCCCACCGCGTTGCCGAGTAGCGGTCCCGCCGACCCCTCGAGGCGACACGGATTTCGTCCGCAGGCTTCGCCGCGTTTCGTTTCGTTCCCATTCTTGCCTCGCGTTAGATTCCGCCGCCGCTCGAGCGCCGCCGCTTGCCGCGAATCACTCGCGGCACCTCCGCCACCGGATCGATTTCCGTCCCGAGCGGATACCGCCGCGCTACGCAGTAGCCGAGCGCCTGGATCAGATGCGTCCGGAGAACTTCCGTCCCCTGCCGCCACTCGCGCTCCGCCGACCCCGTCTCATCCCATTGCACTTGCTCCGCGTCGCGAATCAGCTCCTCGCAGCGCGAATCGACCCACAGCGACCGGACGTCGAGCGCGCTGCACAGCTTCCCATTGACGGCGTCGACCCGGGCCCGCGGCGACGGTTGATCCTCTGGCACGTCGACCGAGTAATTCGGCAGCTGCCGAAACACCTGATTAACGATGTCCCACGAGCTCTCCAGGTTGTCCCCGTGCGAGCTCCGATGTGTGCCCCGCTGATCGCCATACCCGACGATCCGCCCCCGATGCGCCCGCAACCCGTTCCAATGTCCCCGCCGGCAGGTCCTCGAGTACCCGAGCGCCGCCTCGTACCCTTCACACGTCTCGTCGCACGCCGGCGGCAGCCCCCGGAGCTCCTCGCTCCGATAGCGCATCTGCAGATCGCACCCGGCACCGCGGCCGCCGCGCACGAGCTCGAGCGCGAAGTGCCGATCCGACATTTCGCCCGCGTGCATGTACTCGCCGAACGCGCCCAGGTGCGACACGCCGACCCGTTCGTGTTCCGTCGGATACTCGCCCGCTCCCGGGTTCAACGGATGCGCGAACACCGCCGCCCGCGGGAACAAGTTGAAATCGAGCGCCAGAAACAACGTCCGATCCGCGTCGTACCGCACCGGCCGGATGTTCTCCGTCGACCAATCGACGTAAGTCCGACCCTCTGTTTCGAAACTGATCTCGCCGTCGAGACGCTTCCGCGCCGTCGCCTTACTCATCCGCGACGCGAGCCCGCTTTCGTAGTGGTCGTCCAGGTTCCCCGCGTTGTCCGACGTCCTCGAGCGAATCAGGATCGCGTCGCCGATCCCCGCCTGCAGAAGAGGAAACGTCCCGTGCGCGAGCTCCGGCCCGTGCACGCGTGGACACTCGCACTCGTCCCCCGCCTGCAGCGCGTGATAGTGGTCCTTCGCCGATTCCTCGAGCTGCGTCAGGAACGCTTTGAGCCACGGATGCGCGCCCGACGGAGGATTGAAAATCAGGTGTCGCGTGTGCCGATGGAACTTCCGGCACCGATCGCCGCCACCCGTCGAGCACCGCACGCGCTCGAGCATCGTGTTTATGGCGGCCAGGCTGTTGTTAATCGCCTCTTCGATCCGGATCCAGTGGAACTGGATCGTTTCGAATTGGTGATACGACTGATTGTGCAGAGTGCCACAGAGAACGTGCACGCCATTCGGCGCCGTCATCACGTTCCGATACCTCGCCAGGCGCGGAATTTCGATCCCCTTGCGCGCCCACCGCTGAAACCAGCGCGCCGGCGGCCGGCGATCGAACACGAACCGATGCGACCCCTCGCGCGGATACCCCGCGAGCTCGAGCACCTTCTCGATTTCGACCAGCACGCCCTTTTCGAGCGTCGCCTGCGTGTTCGTGAAAACCCCGCCCAGCCCCTCCGTTTCACTTCGCCCGCGCTCGAGAATGTCGAGCCCGTGCAGAACCGTTTTCCCCGAACCCACACCGCCACCGAGCAGAATCAACGGATGCCGGCGTTCGAAGTGCCCGCGCGCCTGCGCGTCGCTGTTGAATGTGAAAAGAACCGGCGCCCGCGTCCCCTCAGCTTCCGCCTTACTTCCCACCCTTCACCACCGCCCGCTTGACGTCCGCAGAGCACCTCGAGACGTCGAGAACAAGCACCGTCGGACCCGCGTCCGCCGACCCGTCCGGATCGTCCTCGCCACCAGGCGCCGCCACCGCGTACCCTTCCGCTTTGCCGATCGCCTCGAGCGACTGCCGCATTTCGCGGAGCGCTTCGACCCGATCTTTCATCCGGAGCTCGTCATCCTCGAGCGCCGTCCGGAGCTCCTCGATATTGCTCTGCAGCGTCGTCAGATACTCGCCGCGCGTCATCCTCGAGGCAGCCGACTTTTCCTCGGCCCACTTCGCCCGCCACCAGTCCCGATCCCGCCGAATCGTCCGGCGCGCCGTGTCCCGCTGCGTTTCAATCGCGCGCGCCGTTCGCGTCCGCGGCCCGAAATACCCCTCGGCGATCAGGACGTCCGCGAGCACCGAATCCGACTTCGTCCAGAGCTCGCGCACGCGCGCCCGGCGATCGTCTGTCTGCTCGTTTTTCGCCACCGTCGACCACCTCTCACGTCCAAAGCAGCGCGGCGTCGAGACGGATCCGCGTCAGCACCAGCGACGCGCGATCCCGAATCCGCAGATAGGGATTCTCGATCGGCGACCCGGTCCTCGGATGAAAGACGATCGTTCCGTTTTTCTCGATGTTCGCCTGCGCGTCGCGATACTCGACGAACGCCTGCGCGTACATCACGACTTGATCCCGCCGCTTTTTCGGGTTCGCCGCCGTCAGGATTTCGACCACGTCCTCGACCGTCGGCCCGTCAGGCCTCGAGCCGGCGCGCTTCCCCGCCTTGACCTGACCCGCTTTCACTTCGCCCACACTTTCACGCCGGCGAAGACCTCGAGCGTGTTCCGGTCGAATGCTTCCGTTACCTTCGACGCCGAGATGATCTCGAGCCCCGACGCGTCATCCTCGAGAATCGGCAGCTCGCGCTCGATCCGCGCGACCAGGTCGAAATCTGCCCCGCCCTCCGTCACGTCGAGCTGTTCGAACCGCGGATTAAAATTCAGATTCATCGATCCGCGGAGCAGCACCCGGAACCCGCCGCCCTCGACCGTCGCGATCTTCGCGTGATTCCTCACGTACCGAACCGACTCCGGACCAAACGTCGTTTTCCATTGCGCGATCAGCGCCGCGTTTTTCGCACGAGCTCCGCCATCGATCACCATCAATCCATCGCGCACCCGCCCATCACGACGGAGCTCGTCGAAAATCAGCACCTCGTAATCCGCTACCGTCCAGGTCCAGAGCGTGACGCGCGCCGTGCCGACGCAGTCGAGCACGTGCCGGACCGCGTCGATCATCGAAAACTGCCCGCGCGTGATCGCGAAAACCGCCATCCCGCGCTCAACAGGCCCGATGCACTCCGCCGCGTTGCGGAACGACTCGACCGCCATCGCCCGCCGATTCGCCCGCGCCGCTCGATTCCCACGAATTTCCGGCCGGCCGGCGTCCGATTGTCCGCCGATTGTCCGTGATTCGCGTTTTCCCATCGTTCTAAACGCCTGAAAATGCGCGCTTTAGCTCGCTCGACCTTTTCGGGACCCTAAAAAACTTTTCAGGCCCCCCGTTTCCGCGCCGCACTGCGCGGTGCACTTCGCGTGGAAAGGACCCCCGTCCACTAATTGAGACGGAACGACGCGCGCGATCGCCGATCGGCGCGGAGCTCGAGCATTACGTCGGCTCCGGAATCCGGAAATACTTCACGTAAACCGTCGCGGCGCCGCCGGCGCCGTTGATCATCCGGATTTTTGGAAGCAGGTAGAACGTCGGCCGCGGCGACGGACGATAGACGAACGACGTCCGATACGTCCCAGGTCCGAGCTGCAGGTCGTTCGTCGTCGCCGCCGTCCCGTCGAACTCCACGTGAACCGCCGCGCCGGCGACCGTCAGCACCGCCCACTGTGCCCCGGACGGAACCGTGAGTGCCGTCGACACTGCCGGATTTACGATCACCTCACCGTTGCCGACCTGCTCGCCCTCCCGGTCCGTCGTCTCGATCTGCCCCAACATGGGGGGGGCGATCAGGAGTAGGACCCCCAGGAGAAGCGCCGCGATTCTGAGGGGGGAGTGTTTCATCATTTCCTCCGTGTAAACCCAGCCGGGCGCGCGATCGGTCCAACCGCCCAAGCGGTGACGACTCGCCGACAATCCGGCCGAGCGTGCTGTGCGGACCGATCCGCGCCCGAACCCACAAGCCTATGCAGCCAGCTCCTCGCGCCGGAGATCGCGACCAATGCCGCGACGCTCGAGCTCCGCGAGAAACAGCGTCGCCATCATCGGAAACTGACGGCGGCACTCCTCAGCCGTCATCGTGACGCCGGCCGCCTCGAGCTGCCCCGCAATCCGTTCCCAGGCCGCTTCCGCGCTTTTCTCGCGACTCGAGAGGCGCATGAACAGGACCAGACACTCGGCCCGCCCGATCGCCAGCGCCGCATTGCCGACGCTCAGACACCAGGACTCGCGCGCCGACAGTCCGTCATTGACGCCGCTCCCGTGCAGCCGCACCCCATAGCGCAGGACGTCCGCGATCGTCGCGAACGTCGACCGCTCATTGTGCGCACGTTCGCGCTCGAGCCGATCACGAAGCAGCCGCACATAGGCGCGCGCCTCGCATACGTTATCCCTCGCCTGCTGTCGTGTCAGCAGCGCCATAGTGTCGACTCCTGATTGTGCGGGAGAAACGAAAACGGCCGCCCGTTCCCGCGGGCGGCCGTTCCTCTTTGGACAATTCCAGTTGTGGAGATCGTACGTGCGCACCTGCGCATAATCAAGCACTCGGCGCCGCCTCGCTCACGTTTTGGACGCCATTTAACGCAAGAGCACGCCGGAGCTGTCGAATCATCGCCTCGAGACGCCGGCGACGACTCCGCACATCCTCGTGTGCGAGCTCGCGCTCGAGCGCGCGCAGCGCCGCACGTTGTCGCGGAACACTCCGGACCGACCATCGCGCCGACGTCCTCATGCCCTGGTCGACCTCCCGTGTATCGCCACGTCGACCACGTCGAAGACTTCGTCCGCGGTTTTCGGCAGGACCATCCAATCGCAATTCACCCACCGCACCGGCGCCGTTGCGTCGAGCGGCGTCACGTAGTAAGCGCGCTCGCGATAGTCCGGATCCGCACCCTCGAGCGGCTCGAGCTCCATCCGGTCAAAGATCCCCACCCGCGCCGCGTTCCTCCACCGCTCCGTATCAGGCGGCCATCCGATCGTCGAAACCTCGACGACCAGGTCCCCGCGCCGCGGCTCGCGCCGCAGTAGCGGCTCGAGCATTTCCCCGCTCGCCGCCCACGTCCGCGCATTCCACGCCAGATACACGAGCGCATACACCGCGTCGACCGGCAGGAACTCGAATCCCCCGTGTCGCTCCTTGACCGCCGCCCCCGCGCAGCTCCCGCACGCCCCGCGGCCGTACAGAATCGCGTCGCATTTCGGACACCGATCCGCCTCCTCGATCGTCAGGTCCGGCATACTCCCGCCTTTCCGCCCTTGCCCTTCGGCCGGCACTTCGAACATCCCGTGTTTCGACACGCCTTGCAGACCTTACGCATTCGCCGCCCCCGGGCCACGTCGATCCGGCCGCTGATACTGCCGCGCGTCCTCGAGCACCTGCTCGAGCCACGGCATCCCCGCGAAGTCCCGACGAATTGCGTCCAGGTACTCAGGTGCGCATCGCATCACCGACTCACGATCCCGGCACCCGAACAGAACGAACCGCCGCTCCCGCCCGACCACCACCCCACCGACCATGTGTCCCTGAGCCCCGCAATGCTCGCCGCATCGCGCGCAGTGATTCTCCCCGCACAGCAGATCCCCGCACGCCGACGGCGCGAGCTCGAGCTCCTTTCGCCGCTCGCAGGCCGGACACGGACGCTCGCGATCGTCGAGCGGCACCCGCCAGACCTGCGCGCACTTGCCGCAGGACCGATTGATCGTCACCGGCTCGGCGTCCTCTTCCAACTCCTCGCGGCCCATCGCCTCCGCCTTCCGCCCTAACGCCTGCCACCGCTCGACCCAGCGCTCGACCCACCCGGCAGCCGACTCGAACTCCTGCAGCCGCTCGAGC
>JBAQWH010000032.1:0-5629 GCA_049298815.1 Thermoanaerobaculia bacterium
GACGAGAGCGACGTCGGGCCGACGGCGCACCCGTTGCGCCGCCTCGGTCGCGCCGGGTGGTTCGACCGCGCCGCGCACCGGGAGTTTGTCCGGCTCGCGACCAGGCTTGCGATGCGGAAACGGCAGCAGCGTTCGCGTCCCGAAGAGATCGCCCGCATCTACCAGCTCGAGGTGCTCAAGTTGCGGATGAACCTCAATGACGCGGAGCGTGTCGAGATGGCCATGCGGGCCCAGGCGGCCGTCGAGTCGTCAGATACAATTGCCGACCGCAACGCATGACCTCTTTTCTGCGCCGATTCGTCATCCTGACCGCCCTCGTCCTCGCGTTCGCGAGCCCCACTTCCGCCCAGACCGACGCGCCGAAGTTCCGCTTCGTCCCGGCGCCGAAAGCCGGCGGCGGCGAGGTGAGGTGGTCCGTCGCGGAGCACGGCCACGTCGAATTCCAGAAGGGCGAGTACGCCCTGTTCGAGGGCGACGTCAAGATCGAGTACCAGGACATCAAGCTCGCAGCGGACCGCCTGACCTGGAACCAGCGGACGAACGACGTCGTGGCGGAGGGACACGTCGTCATCGACCAGGGGCCGACCCGCATGACGGCCGCGCACGCGGTCTACAACCTCGACACCAAGACCGGGACCTTCTTCAACGCGTCGGCGACGATGGAACCGACGATGTATTTCTCCGGCGACCGCATCGAGAAGCTCGATGACGACACGTACCGGCTGACCAACGGCATCCTGACCTCGTGCGACCTCGACAAGCCCGCGTGGTCGTTCCACGTCGCACAGGCCGACATCACGCTCGACGACTACGCGCACATGCGCGACATCTCGTTCCGGACGCGGGGCGTGCCGGTGTTCTGGACGCCCCGTCTCGTCTGGCCGACGAAGCGCGACCGCTCGGCCGGACTGCTCATCCCCCGCCTCAACCTCGGGTCGACCTTCGGCGAGCGGATCGAGCTCGCGTATTACCAGCCGTACGGCGATTCCGCCGACGCGACCCTCTTCGCCGACCTCAGCACCGAAAAGTACTTCGGAGCGGGCGTCAACGTCCGCTACCGGCCTTCAGAGAACGTCAAGCTCGGCGAGCTGACCGCGCACGCAGTGAACAACGTCGGCAAGCACCTGCCGCTCGAGCCGGGCGAGGTCGCGCCCGACAACAGGATCGAGTGGAAGTACAAGTACCAGCACGCGCAGGACAATCTGCCGGGCGGCTTCCGCGGCGTCGTCGACATGCAGGACTTCTCGGACATCGAGTTCTTCCGCCTCTACGACAAGGACCCGCGACTCCACACGCTGTCGAACATCTACTCGTCCGCGTACCTGACGAAGAACCGCCCCGGGTACTCGCTCAACATCCTCTCGGATCGCCGCGACCTCGTCTTCGCGAACGCGCGCCAGCGCTACGAGCAGCTGCCGTCGGTGCAGTACCGGATGTACCCGCAGCGCCTCCCCTCGACGCCGCTGTACTTCTCGCTCGAGTCGTCGTCGTCGAGGCTCCGGACGAGCGGCATCAGCAGCAGCGGCGAGGTGTCCCGTGGCGCCGACTACTTCCGCACCGACGTCTTCCCGACGTTGTCGATGCAGCTCCGCACGGCGCCGTGGTTCTCGATCAAGCCGCAGGTGTCGATGAGGCAGACTTTCTACTCGGCGAGCCGCGACGAGTCAGGCAAACCGAACGAGGAGGAGTCGCTCAGCCGCTTCTACGCGCAGGCCCAGGTCGAGATGGTCGGGCCGAGCTTCTCGCGCGTCTTCAACCGGAGCATCGGCAACTTCGGCCGGTTCAAGCACGTCATCGAGCCGCGCTTCCGCTATGTCTACACGACCGACGTGAACGACCAGGACCGGGTGCTCCGCTTCGACACGGTCGACTCGCCCTTCCTTCCCATCGTTCGCGACACCGTGGAGTACGCCCTCGTCCAGCGCCTCATCGGCAAGGAGAAGGGCGAATCGGGGAACGCACGCGAGGTCCTCTCGTTCTCGCTCCGCCAGAGCGTCGCGCTCTCGGATCCGTTCACGCAGAGCAGCGGCGGCTACTCGTACTCCGGGAAGAACAAGTTCACACCCCTCACCGCCAGCCTTCATGTGAACCCGTACCAGGCGCTCACACTCGACCTCAACACCACGTTCGGCAACGTCAGCCACCAGCTCGACCAGGTGAGCCTCTCGGCCAACTACGTCGGCACCGGGAAGATGGCGGACAAGTACCTCTCGCTCACCTGGTTCGCCGGCTTTCGGCAGCCGAAGGTCCCGGGGAGCGAGTCGAGCGCCGTCCGCATCAACACCGGATCGTGGATCGCCAGGGACAAGCTCCGCGCCGACCTGCAACTGAACTTCGACGCCAACACCGGCCGGTTCCTCGAACAGCGCTACATCCTCGGCTGGACCGGCTCCTGCTACGGCATCGCCCTCGAGTACCGCAACTTCGACGTCGTGCTTCCGGAAGGCCGTCTCGAAAACGACGGGCGGTTCGGCATCTCGATCACCCTCAAGAACGTCGGGACCGTCCCGATCAGCTGATGTCCCGCCCCGTCCTGCAGATCCTCGGCGTCGTCGCACTGCTTGCACTCGTCGCCGGCGGCGTGCTCTTCATCAAACAGCGCCGCGAGAGCGAGCGGCGCGACCGCCAGGTCGCTGCGATGAAGTCCACGCTCGCGGACCTGCGCGATGCGATCGGCAGCTTCCGAGCAGCAAACGCGCGGCACCCCGCATCCCTCGCGGAACTCGTGGCGTTCGGCCAGCTGCCGGCCGTTCCGGTCGATCCGGTGACCGGATCGAGCACGACCTGGTCGCTGGTCACCGAAGAGCGCGTGGTCATGTCCGACGACTTCGCGACCCCAGCGGAGCCCGCGGGGCCGTCGACTTCGCTCATCGACGTGCGCAGCGGCGCAGCAGGGAACGATCCCTCAGGAAAGCCCTGGTCGAGCTACTGAAAGAAGTGTGAAGTAAGAAGTGTGAAGTGTGAAAGAGAAGCAAGGGCGGTTTTTTTTCACACTTCACACTTCACACTTCTTACTTCTTCTCTGCGACCATGATGATCTGGTAGGCGAAGAGTCCAAGCCAGAGCCGCGTCGTCCAGGCGAGCACTTTCTCGAGAGGCTCGAGGATGAGCGCTGGAGTGAAGCCGCCGATGATGAGGCGCACCGGCACCGACGAGCCGCGGGTCGCCAGGATCCGAAAGCCGGCCCGTTCGATCTCCCGTCGGATCGTCCGCTTCGTGTAGAAGCGGAGATGCGTGTGGTCGAGGATCCCGCGGTCCCGGTACTCGAACACACCGAAGAGAAGGCCCAGCCGCACGGTGATGTTCGCGATGTTCGGGACCGAGATGAAGACGCGTCCTCCGTCGGCGAGCGACCGGCGGACGAGGTCGAGCGCGTGCGCCGGGCTCCGGAGATGCTCGAGCACGTCGGCGAGAACCACCGCGTCCATTCCATCGGGCAGATGCTTCACCCGCTCGAGGTCGGCGATCACGATCTGGTCGAACCGGCCGTGCAGTTCGCCGACGCAATCGACGTTGTATTCGAAGCCGATCGTCTTCTCGAACCGGTCGCGCAGCGCGGACCCGAGCTCGCCCGCAGCAGCCCCGAGGTCCAGCAGCGTCCCGCGGCGGCTCGCGTAACGGTTGACCAGATCGATCAGAATCCGGTGGCTGCTCCCCTCGAAGTCCTTGAATGTGTAGACGTTCGGCACGGTCGCGCGAGGGTAGTGGATCGACGGGGTGAGATCAACTGAGGAGTCAGTGGCCAGTGGTCAGTGGCCAGTGGTCAGTGGCCAGTCCAGCTCGGCTCGACATCGCTCGCGACTAACGACTAACGACTAACCACTAACGACTGTCTGGCGGCGCGTGCGAACGGCGGAGACTACTTCCGCGATCGCGATCAGGATCCACGCGATCGCTCCCGCTGCCGCGACGCCCCACCACCCGCGCCCGATCCTCCTCGTGAAGACCACTTCGTGCCGGCCTGAAGGAACCGCGACTCCCGCGAACATCAGGTTGATCTCGACCGGCTTCGCCTGACGGCCGTCGATCGTGACCCCGAGCTCCGGCGTCAGTTTCTCGGACGATGCGAGGAAGAACGGCTGCGACGACTCGACCGTCAACCGCTGTTCCGCCGGAGCGTACGACTCCACCTTGACGGAGGCCGGTGCAGTGCCGATCTCGGGCAGCATCACGGGATCGTCCGTGATCACCGCCTCCTCTGCGAAATCGATGTCGCGCACCTTCAGGAACTCGTCCCCGTTCATCTTGCGCAGCCGCGACACCCCACGGAACCTCGGCACTTCCGCGAGGTTCCGGAAGAGCCGCCCGTCGGGCAACTCGCGGTCGAACACCACCGGCGTCGTCACCCGCCCGTAGAAGATCGGCGCATCGCCGGGCTCCGCTGCGACGCCTTTCAGCAGCGACCCCGCGACGCCGAACGACTGCACCCGGAGCACCACCGTTTCGCCCATCCGCGCATGAGGCCTCAGCGGAATGTAGACCTTGTTCATGATCGCGAATTCGGCCGGCGTGAACGACCTCGACCAGATCGCGCGGCCTTCCTTCAGCAGCGTGACCGCGAGCCGCGGCGCGCCTGCTCCGGCCGGCTGGAGCGTCGCCGGAAGCTCGATCGCCCAGAACGGTTCGGCATCGACGACGATGCTCCGCTGCAATGTCATCCCGGGCTTCAGGTCGATCGTTCCGGTCTCCTTCACCCCCGGCACCGTCGCGCCGAACGCCTTCCACTTGATGATGTCGATCGACTTGTGCTCGACGAACCATCGCACGCCGAGCATGCCGACGAGCGGGTCGTCGAAGTTGAAGTTGAGGCTGTTGAACTGGATCACCGTCGACGTCCCGCCCCACGCGCTCGGGTCGATCCGCTGGATCAGCCGCCGGTAGTCCGCCTCCGAGCCGAAATGGCTCCGGACATCCTCGATCCGGAACATCTCGGACGTGTTCGGCCAGAGGTAGTTGAAGAACGCCGCGTAGCGGAACGGCTGCTCCTCGCGCTGCAGGAACTCGATCGTCGGCGTCGACGGGATCCGTGCGTCGCGCGGCGCGAGGTACGGGTGGAACCTCCCGGCGAACAGGCCGAGCTCGAACGCAATCGCGGTCACCACCAGGATCGCGATCCCACTTCGAATCGTTCCGTACTTCCGTAAATACACATTTATCTGTCTCAGCCCTGCGCCGGCCAGATAGCCGGCGGCGACCGGCAGCAGCAGCGAGAGCCGCGTCAAGGACGAGTACTTCAGCCCCGGCAATTCGGCGAGGATCGTCCTCAGCCCGGGAGCGCCGAACATCGCGGCAACGATGACCGCCGTACTGGCGAGCCAGAACCAGCGGTTGCGGACGCGTCTGGCGAGCGGCGAAAAGACGAGCAGAACGAGAGGAACGAGCCCGAGGAAGATCGTCGATTCGACGTAGTTGTTCAGGCCGCCGAGAGCTGCGTCACCGACCCAGTTGCGATACGAGGGATTGCCGAGGCGGTCGGGGTCGAGGAACGAGGCGGCGTGCGCCAGCGGAAACTCGGTGTCCCGGCTCACGGCCGCGCGAAGTGCCAGATAGCCGGAGCGGCGGATCAACTGCGCGAAGGGAACCAGCGACGGCATCGCGACCGCCGCAGCGATCGCCGCCGCGAGGATCC
>JBAQWH010000033.1:0-1642 GCA_049298815.1 Thermoanaerobaculia bacterium
TCGCTGTGTCGGCCGCGCTCTGGGAAATGACCCCGCCCGAGACGAGCCCTTCGATCCGCCGGAGCTCGGTCCTCGCCAGCTCCCAGGCCGATTGCGCGGCCCGCGCCCCCTCGCCGGCTTCCCTCGCGGAAGCCTCCGCTCCACTCCGGAGTGCCTCGAGCTCGCGCCTCGTCGCAGCATCGAGAGGTGCCGGCTCGAGCCTGGCGACCACCTGACCGGCCTTGATCGCCTCCCCTTCCCGCAGCTCGATGCGACGCAGCCGCCCCGCGACCGGGGCCGCGATCGAGAAGCGGTCGATGACCCGCGTCTTCCCCTGCTCGTCGATGGTGACCTCCATTGCTCCCCGTTCGACTGCTGCCGTCTCGACCGGAACCGGTTCGGGCAGGAGGGCGAGGATCACGAGGACGCCGATCGCCGCGGCGATGACCGAGTAGACGACTTTCCGTTTGCTTGAAGCCATGTCACTCCCGCGTCTTGAGGACGCCGACGAGATCGAGTGTAGCGATCCGCCGCAGGACGATCAGGCTCGAGAGGATCGCCGCTGCGAGGATCACGAGAAAGGCGAACGCGAACGTGGTGCTGGTGAGGACGACCGGGAAGCGATAGAGCTCGGTGTCGTAAGCCTCCGAGATCAGGACGCAGAGCAGGTAGCCGATGCCGAAGCCGAGGGGCACGGCAACCGCGGTGAGGAGGAACTGTTCGCCGACGAGCATCAGCCCTACTTCCCGCCGGGTGAAGCCGAGAACCCGGAGGCTGGCGAGCTCGCGGCCCCGCTCGGAGAGTGCGATCCGCGCGCCGTTGTAGACGACGCCCATCGCGATGACGCAGGCGAAGAAGATCATCGCGACGTTCGAGATCGTCAGGCTCTGCGCGATCGTCTCGATGAAGCTCTGGAGCATCGCTTCGCGGATCGACACTCCCGCGACGGCCGGCGTCCGCTTGAGCCGGTCGTACAGACGGGGTGCCGCGGCCGGGTCGACCTGCAGGTACGCCCCGCTCACCGTGTGGCCCTCGCGGAGGAGGTCGTTGAGGGCGCGGCGATCCATGTAGACGACCACTCCGATCAGGTCGTCGAAGGTCGCCGCGAGCCGCACCTGCTCGACCGGCCTCGACTCCTCGAGCACCTCGACGGTCAGAAGGTCGCCGGGCTCGGCCTCGAGGAGCTCAGCGAGCTTCGCGCTCATCACGACGCCGTTGGGGGGCAGCGTCACGGAGTTCCCTTTCGAGTCGACCAAGCGGCGAAGCTGCGAGCCGGGATCGACGCCGATGATTGCGGTGCGCTTCTCCCGATGTCCGTGGATCAGCCGCACAGGCACGGTACGGAACGGCTCGACCGTGAGCACCCCCTCCATCCGCGCGAGCGAGTGGATGGCCCCCGCCCCGCGCGGGACGTAGAACGGGACGGTCACGTCCTCCCGCTGCAGGATGCCGAACTGGAAGTCCATCAGGTAGTCGATGGCGTCGAACGAGTAGCGGCCGACGACGAGGATCGCGGTGGCCATGGCGATCCCGAGGATCGAGAGCAGCGCCTTCCAGCGGCGGCGGTCGAGGTTCCGGACGATGATCCGGGTGGCCGGCACGAGGTGTCGCTGCAGCCCTGCGCGCTCGATCCATCCGCGGTGAAAACGCGCGGGCGCCTCGG
>JBAQWH010000034.1:0-3724 GCA_049298815.1 Thermoanaerobaculia bacterium
GCAGCACTCCGGACGTCGCCGGCGCGCGCGATGAGGGTCTCGAATCCGTCGACGTCGGTATTGTCTGCAAGGAGCTTCCCTCCCGCGTTCACGAGGGTGTTCACCGCCCCCGCAGCGATCGCGTTCGAGCCGATCGCGGCGCCGATGCGCTGCGCGAAACGGAGTGCATCCTCCTTGAACGGTGCGGTCACGCTGAGGCCGCACGGCTCGCCGCCAAGGAAGGACTCTTCGAGCTCGCCGAACGCCGCGACCGAGGCGATCGTGTAGGCGGCGCTCACCTTCTTCTCGCGGAAGAGTCCGTTGTGGAGCGCGGGCGAAAGGCTGTGGCCCGCAGGGTTGCCGGCGACCGCGAAGACCCTGTCGCAGCGCAACGGCCCGCGCTCCCGCCCATAGATCGCGAGCGCGTTCTCCAGCGTCAGTTGCGATGGCGCAGCAGCGTCAGCCGCGGCGGCGAAGGTCAGCGCCGATCCGCGGAACGGCGCCAGGATGCGCGTGTACAGACCGCGCTCCCCCATTCCGATGATCGACCGTCGCGGCGCGATCAGGCGCAGGAGCCGAACGTTCGACGCGAAGTCGCGCGGCGTGACGGCGACCTTCACGTGCGCGCATCCAAACGCGTCCATCGCCTCGACGATTTCCTCGACCCGCTCCATGCCCTCGAAGTCGTGGTGGGAGAGGACGACGCGCTCGCGATGTCTCACGACCGCGTCGCGGTCGAAGCCGTCGCGGAACTCCACGTCGACGAAGTCGATGCCCGCCTCGATCGCCCGCGCGAGCGTTGCGCCATCCACGAGGCGGCCGCGGTACGTGAGGATGATCGGTCGCACCGTCGACCCGCGGAGCGCCGCGAAATCGAGATCCGGCAATTCCTCGGCACGAACCTCGACCCCGTCGTGGTCGGCGTCGATCGCCCGGATGGCGCGAAGGGTCGCGTCTGCGCTCTCCTCCCGGATGGTGACGAACAGCTGCATGCCGGTCCTCCCGTCGTCCCGCAGGCTCCGCAAGGGCGAACCAAGTGTACCCTTCGCGGCAGCTTGAAAGTCGAGCGGACCGAAGCGATCGTCCTCCACACCTTCGCCGCGCGCGAGCGCGACAAGATGGTGATCTTCCTGACTCCCGACCGGGGAAAGCAGAAGGGATGGGCCTACGGTGCGCGAAGCATCCGGAATCGTTTCGGCGCGGCGCTCGAGCCACTGGCCAAGGTGCGCATCGGGTACATCGAGAAGGAAGGCGACGAGATCGTCCGGATCGAGTCGGTCGACCTGATCCGTTCGCTCTTCCCCGCCCAACAGAACCTCATGAGCAGCGTGGCGGCAACGTACGTCGCCGAGCTCGTCGACACCTTCGCTCAGTCCCACGATCCAGCGGAGCTCATCTACCGCCTGCTCGACCGCACCTGCGAGGCGTTGCTCGACGGCGCGGCGCCGCTCCCGGTCATCACCTACGCAGAGGTCTGGATCCTGCGGCTCGCAGGCATCTTCCCTTCGTCGAAGAGCTGCATCGTCTGCGGTGGCGAGAGCGGCAGGCCGCTGCGATTCGACGTGCGTGCGGAAGGCTTCGTCTGCAGCGGATGTGCGGGCCGCGACTCGTTCGTCATCAGCAACGAGGCCGCATCCGCCCTCGACGTGATCCAGCGGCGGCCGGTGTCGGAGTTCGCGGCGGAGACGCCCTCGAGCGAGGCGCTGCTGGAGTTGCGCGCACTCGCCGGCGACGTGCGGCGCAGCTTTCTCGGACACGAGCTCAAGTCGTACGAAGTGCTCGCCAGCATCCTGGGCGGCAGATAATCACGGCGTGAAGAAACTCCTGCCGCTGCTCCTGCTCCTCTGCGCCTGCGCCACCACCGTCCCCGCGAACAGGACCCCTGCAGCGGTCGACCGGATGCTCGACGAATGGCATCGGGCCGCCGCGACGGCGAACGAGACCGCGTACTTCGGCGCCATGGCTCCCGAGTTCGTCTTCCTCGGCACCGATGCGACCGAGCGGTGGGACCTCGCGGCCTTCCGCAGCTTCGCCCACCCGTACTTCGCGAAGGGGAAGGCGTGGACGTTCGTCCCGCGCGAGCGCCACATCATCTTCTCACCCGACGGGACCACTGCGTGGTTCGACGAGAAACTGGACAGCGCGAGCTACGGCGAATGCCGCGGCAGCGGCGTCGTCCGCAACATCGGCGGCACCTGGAAGATCGCGCACTACAACCTGACCATCCCGATTCCGAACGACCTCGCGAAGTCGGTCGTCGAGATGATTAGAGGAAGTAAGAAGTAAGAAGTGTGAAGTGTGAAGTGTGAAAAGGATCAGCGCAGGATCCTGTTCTTTCACACTTCACACTTCACACTTCACACTTCACTCCTCCCCGATCCACCCGACGATCACCTGCGCCAGCTCCTCCTCCCGCCCACCGAACCCATGGTCCGACTCCCCCAGGATTGCGAGCTCGACGTTCGGCTTCGCGCCGAGCGCTTCCGCGAGGATTCCTACGCAGCCCGAGACGTCGCCGTAGCAGTACTCGTCGTCCTCGCCGTAAAGGAACAGCGCAGGCTTGCGGATGGCCCGCACGTGCCGGAACCGGGCGCGCCGTGAGAGCTTCACGTCCCGCAGGACCTCGAGGAAGGGGAAGACGTTGTAGTCGCCGTCGGGATTCGCCATGTCGTAGAAGGCGGTCCACGTCATCAACGCGCCGGCCGTCGACGGAGGAGCGAACTCCCCTCCGCGCTTCGCCCGGATCATCGCCCGCGCCTTCTCGATGGCGACGCGGTGCCGCCGCGGACCGAGCCGCTCGTAGATGAGACCCGTGTCGTCGCCTCCGGCGAGAAGGACGTAGGTGCGGATCGGATTTCGCGGCTTGTAGTGGTCGTAGACGGCGATCTTGTTCGCGCCGGTCGAATGCCCCACCAGATGGATCTCGCGATACCCGCGCGCACGGAGCTCACGGATCGCGCCGTCGATGTCGGGCACGCAGTCGCGGATCCGCTCGAAAGCCATCCCTCCGTCGACGCTCTTCTTCCGTCCGCCTCGAACGCTCTTGAGCCGTCGCAGGAGATGCGCGCCGCGGTTGTTGAACGGGAACCACGCGATCCCTGCGTCGACGAAATGCTGCGCGAGCAGGTTGGTCCTCCGGGCCTCGAAGACCGAAGCGCCTCCGTTGCCGTGCAGGAAGATCGCTGCGCGCTGCGAGGCCCGCTTCGGCTCGTACAGGAGTCCCGCGAGCTCCACTCCGTCGGTCGCCGCAAAGCGGACGACCCGGCAGAGCGGTTCGACGGACGACGGTCGTTTCGTGGTCATCGGTCCCTCTCGATCACGGCCGCCACGTCAGGGCGACCCAGTACTTCATGTCTCCCCGCATCGCGCCGTCGAAGATCTTCGCGCCGCCGGTGGTCAGGTCGAACGCCGGCGTCTTCAGGAGCGGAAACGGCGGGATGCGCATCGCGACCTCGACGCCCGCGAGGCCGAGCCCCTCGACGTCGGTGTCATGACGCTGATAGAACGCGGTCAGGGGACCGGCGAGCGAGGCCTCGACGCGCCAGCCGTCGTAGCGCTCGCCGCGCAGCGTTCCGGGCGGCAGCGCCGGTTCGAGCACGCGTCGTGCGAACAGCGACGACGGCACGATCGACGACGGCAGACCGCCGACGGTCAGTGCATCCCATCCGTCGATCGCGCCGGCCGAATCGTTCGACAGCTGGTCGTGCTGGTAGCGGAAACCGAGGCCCAGCGGCCCGAGCCGCGC
>JBAQWH010000035.1:0-2835 GCA_049298815.1 Thermoanaerobaculia bacterium
GCTCGAGCGTCTCGAGGCGTGGTGTCGCGAGACGTTCGGAACGATCGAGTTTTCGACGCATCCGGTCTGCTCGGTCTGTCTCCGCGCGTGCGCCCGGGTTGCGGATGCGGCGTACGCGTGCACGGGCCCGCGGTGGGTCGGTCAGTGTATCGAGTGTGTGGGTTTGGTGGATCTCGACGACGCGAAGCGGTGTCCTGCCGGGCGTCGTCATCTGGTCGTGAACATTCGGCCGGCGCCTTCTTTGGTCCTTTCTCGGGCGTCTGCGGGCGGCGGGACGTCAGGCGCCGCGGCCAAATCCTGACGGATCGGGGGATTCGGAAACGTTCCGGCGCGCCTACACACGCCGGGGCGTTTCTCGATCGGTCGATCGGACAACAGAAAGCGAGGAAACGAACGCTCAGGGGTCGGAGTGCACGCCGGCCGGCGAGCTGATCGGAAACGACATGGCGACAACAGACGAACGGATGAGGTTCCCGCAACTGGCGGCACGGCTCGAGGGGTCGTTTCGCGAGGAACGCGGTTTCCTCTGCGAAAACTTGGACAGGGCCGTTTCGCATTGCGTGAGGAAGGCGAACGAATACCAGGGGAAAGCGACGCTGAAGCTCGCGATCACGTTCGAGCCGAAAGGCGGAGAAATGGTGATCAGCGCGCGGCTCGAGTCGACGACGCCGTCGCCGGCGTCCTTCCCGATTCGCGCCTTCGTCGATCGCGAGGGCGATCTGGTCGACGAGGATCCGCGGCAGCTCAAGCTGACAGTGATGCCGACGCGGACAGGGACGGAGGAATCATGATTCGGGAAGCAATCGAGAAGATCGAACAGCTCGCGGGGGCCCAGGGGCGGCCGGCGGTGCTCGAGCTCGAGGACGATTCGGGTCGGGCGCTGCTGTACCGCGACGACTTGAAGCGTTACGAGCCGCTCGAGCGGGTGGTCGTCCAGACGGGAGAGGTATCGAACGTCGAATCCTTCGGCGCGCGCGTTCTCGAGGAGGCGCGGCGGCGAAACGGGTCGGACGGCTCGTTCATGACGGTTACTTTCCGCGAGTCCGGGGCGACGTTCGATCCGGACGATCGCGTCGCGCGGGATCGGTTCCGGTACTCGCGGACGCTGTCGCCTCAGTGGCAGCGGCTCGAGCAGTCGCTCGGAAAACCGCTCGAGCACGCGGCGTTCGTGCGGGTCCTGCAGGGGCTCCGTCCGTCGATCGTCGAGTATGACGAGCTGATGAGGCAGTGCCGGAAGATCACATTCAGCGATCGGACGAACATCGTCAGCGAGCCGCTGCTGCAGGCGGGGCAGAACGCGAACGAATACGCGGTGCAGGTGGCGGTGACGGGGGGCGGCGGGGCGGCCGGGGTCGCGGCAACGGCGCTGCCGAGTCAGTTCGGGATGCGGTTGCAGTATGCGCGGGGAAGCGCGGAAAGCTATCCGCTCACGGTCGAGATCGATCTGACGACGGTGCCGAAAGGGACGGACCGGAAGGAGCTGCGGTTCGTCTTGATCGCGCCGGACCTGCCGAACGTCGTCGAACAGGCGATCGCGGACGAGCTCGCGGCGTTCCGCGAGCAGGTCGAGGACGATCTGCCGCGGCTGCTGATCCTCGAGGATTTCTGATCCTGGCGCCGGTTCGGCCGCTCCGGACAACAAAAGCGGCCGCCTTCTCTCGCGTCGCGCTCGAGCGCTCCGGCGCTCGAGGCGAGGCGGGAGGAGGGTGATCGATGAAGAACTAGCAGAGCAAGAAACAGCGCGAATTCCGGCCGGCCGCGGGCCGATGGCGACACGCGGCCGGCGACTTGAGGGTACGAGGAGAGGAGAGGCGATGGCGGATGCACTTAGAAGGCTGCCGTATGTGCTGGACCGGACCGGCGCGAAGCGGTCGACGATCTATAACTGGATTCAGGCGGGGCTTTGGCCCGCCGCCATCGTCGTTGGCCCGCGTATGACGATGTGGGTCGAGAGTGAGATCGATGCTCTCGTCCGTGCGCGGATCGCCGGCAAGTCGGACGAGCAGATTCGCGCACTGGTCGCGGATCTCGTCGCGCGTCGTCAGGAAGATGTGCACGAAGCGAGGGGCTAATGGTTCGGTGGTCCGAGGATGATCTGAAGCAATTCCAGGCGCGTCACGGCGGAGGGAAGTCGTCGGCGATGCGCCCGGGAAAGGCGACGCGGAAGTATCGAAACGAGCCGGTCGAAGTCGACGGGGTCCGGTTCGATTCGAAGCGGGAAGCGGCGCGCTGGCGCGAGCTCCGGCTCGAGGATCGCGCCGGCAAGATTACGCGCCTTCGCCGGCAGGTCCGGTTTTCTCTGGCGGTGCACGGGGAGCACGTCGGTGTGTACGTGGCGGACTTCGTCTATTACCGCGGCGAGGAGCGGATCGTCGAGGACGTGAAGAGTCCGGCGACGCGGACGCCGGTCTATGAGCTCAAGCGGCGGCTGATGGTGGCGGTGCACGGGATCGAAATTCGGGAGGTCGAGTGATGCCGGTCAGCTGTCGTCGTTGCGGGTTCTTGCAAGAGGAGATCGCGCGGCTCGAGCGGGAGCGTCGGCCGGTCTATCAGTGCTTTGGGGACTGGCGCCGGGAGTACGCGGAGCATCATCCGGAGGCGACGCCGGAGCAGATGACGCGCGACGCCTGGATCGCTGCGCGGGCGCGGGGTGAAGCATGACGCGCGAGGCGCTGCAACGGATCGAGCTCTGCGCGCGGTCGATCCTCCGGTCGGCCGGCGATCTCGAGGCGGGCGTCGCGGCGATCGTCGACGAGCAGTCGGGATCGTGGCTCTGTGTGAACGGGTATCACGAGCTGGACGTCGCGTCGGGCGTGTGCGTGAAGGGATGCGGGC
>JBAQWH010000036.1:0-7364 GCA_049298815.1 Thermoanaerobaculia bacterium
TGCTCCAGCGCCCTTCCAGGGCGCGTTTCGTTGTGTCGCTGCATCCCGGGGGTGTCGCTTCGCTCTACCCCCGGAACGACGACGAAGCTCAATGGCGCCCTGAAGGGGCGCTGGCACCTGGGCTCCGGCGCCCCTTCAGGGCGCATCCTGTTCTGGCGCGTAATCCGGGGGCGTCGCTGACGCTCCGCCCCCGGCTATTCGCCTCGGCCGCTTCGCGGCGGGTGCGCCGGCTGAAGCCGGGGCCTACGATCTTTCGGCCGCTACGCGGCCTGCGACTCATGAGTCAGCGGGAGTCGAAATCACCACATCATGCCGAGCTGCAGCTTTGCGGCGTCGGACATCATGCTGCGGTCCCACACTGGATCGAAGACGACCTCGACCTCGGCGGTGCGGACGCCGGGGATCGCCTCGACCTTCGACTTCACGTCACTCGCGAGCACCGGGCCCATGCCGCAGCCGGGGGCGGTGAGGGTCATCTTGATCTTCACGTCGTTGCCGTCGCCGTCCGACTCCTTCAGCTCGCAGAGGTAGACGAGCCCGAGGTCGACGATGTTGACCGGGATCTCCGGGTCGTAGCAGGTCTTGAGCGCGTCCCAGACCATCGACTCGAGCTTCTCCGGGGTCAGGTCGGCGGGGGCGACCTCCGGGACTTCCATCGGCTCCTTGCCGATCGCCTCGACCTCGCGGCCGGAGAGACGGACCATGAGGCCGCGGTCGGTGATCACGGTGTAGGTGCCGCCCAGGGCCTGCGTGATGGTCGCCTGCGCCCCCTTCGGGACCAGGACCCTCTCGCCGCTCGGGATCATGACTGCATCTGCGTTCTTGCTGAAGGTGACTTCTTCTCTCATTCTCTTTCCGTTCGGGAGCGGGGGCTGTTTAGTGGTCAGTGGTCAGTCGTCAGTGGTCAGTGAAAAGCCCAACTGACCACTGGCCACTGACCACTGGCCACTACTCCGTGGTGATCTGTTCTTCTTCGGTGCTGATCGCCGTCTTCAGGGTGTGCCACGCGAGCGACGCACACTTGACGCGTGCAGGGAACTCGCTGACGCCCGAGAACGCGGCGAGTCGCCCGAGATTCTCCATGTCGAGGCCGGCAACATCGCCGGTGACGAGGTGGTGGAACGACTCGAACAGCTTCTCGGCTTCCGCGAGCGACTTCCCCTTCACGGTGCTGCTCATGACGGAGGCCGACGCCTTCGAGATCGCGCAGCCGTTGCCGACGAAGCTGACGTCGCGGATGACGTCCCCGTCGAGCTGCACGTAGATGGTGTAGTGGTCGCCGCAGAGAGGGTTGTACCCCTCGACCTTGCGGGTCGCCTCCGCCATCTCGTGGAAGTTCCGAGGGTTCTTGTTGTGGTCGAGGATGACCTGCTGGTACAGCTCGCGAAGCTCGGACATCAGCGAAAGACCTCGATGACTTTGTGGAGTCCGGCGACGAGCGCGTCGGCATCCTCCCGGGTGTTGTAGATGCCGAACGACGCCCGCGCCGTTGCCGGGACCTTGAAGCGCATCATCAGCGGCTGCGCGCAGTGGTGGCCGGTGCGGATCGCCACCCCTTCCTGGTCGAGGATCGTTCCGATGTCGTGGGGGTGGACGTCTTCGAAAACGAAGGAGATGACGGCCGCCTTCTCGCGAGCGGTTCCGATGATTCGCAGCCCCTCGATCTCGAGGAGGCGGCCGGTAGCATAGCGGAGGAGGTCCTGTTCCCAGGCGGCGATCCGGTCGAGGCCGACGGCGTTCACGTACTCGAGTGCCGCTGCGAGGCCGATCACGCCCTCCATGTGCGGCGTACCCGCCTCGAACTTGTAGGGGAGGGCGTTGTACGTGGTCTTTTCGTAGGTGACCGAGAGGATCATGTCGCCGCCGCCCTGCCAGGGAGGCATGGCGTCGAGCAGCGCCTCGCGGCCGTAGAGCACGCCGATCCCGGTCGGGCCGTAGACCTTGTGTCCCGAGAAGGCGTAGAAGTCGCAGCCGAGATCCTGGACGTCGACGCGCATGTGCGGCACGCCCTGGGCACCGTCGACCAGCACGACCGAGCCGTTCGCGTGGGCCATCTCCGCGATGCGTTTGACCGGGTTGATCGTGCCGAGAGCGTTGGACGCGTGGCCGACGGCGACGAGCTTCACCTTCGGATTCAGCATCTTCCCGAGCTCATCGAGGAGCAGGTCGCCCTCGTCGTTCACGGGGAGGATCCGGAGCGTCGCTCCCTTCTCCGCGCAGAGCATCTGCCAGGGCACGAGGTTCGAGTGGTGCTCGATCGCGGAGACGATGATCTCGTCCCCTGCAGCGACGTTCTTCTTCCCCCAGGTTTTGGCGACGAGGTTGATGGCCTCGGTCGTGCCGCGGGTGAAAACGATCTCCTTGATGTCGCGCGCGTTGAGGAACCGCTGGACGACTTCGCGGCCCCCTTCGTACGAGGCGGTCGCGACCTCACTGAGGTGGTGCACGCCGCGATGAACGTTCGAGTTCTCCTCGCGGTAGTAGCGGACGATCCGGTCGATGACGCTCTGCGGCTTCTGCGTCGTCGCGGCGTTGTCGAGGTAGACCAGAGGCCTTCCACGGACGAGGGTCGCGAGGATCGGGAAATCCGCCTTGATCCGCGCTACTTCGAAACCGGGGACTACAGTTGCCGCGAGTGTCATCGTTCGCTCCCTCGCCGCTCCGGGAGCCTGTCCGGGAGCGCCTGGAACAGCGCGCGGCGCACCTGCTCGGCGACCGCGTCGATCTTCATCCGGTCGACGATCTCGCTCGCAAACGCGAGCACGAGCAGGTTCCGCGCTTCGTCGGCTCCGATGCCGCGCGACCGGAGGTAGAAGAACGCTTCCTGGTCGATCTGGCCGATCGTCGAGCCGTGGTTGCATTTCACGTCGTCGTTGTGGATCTCGAGCGTCGGCTTCGAGTCGACGATCGCGCTCTCGGAAAGGAGCAGGTTCCGGTTCTCCTGCTTGGACGCGGTCTTCTGGGCGTGGGGCCGCACGATGATCCTGCCGTCGAAGACGCCCCGCGCGTTCTGGTCGAGCACGCCCTTGTAGAGCTCCGTGCTGTCGCAGTGCGGGGTTGCATGGTCGATCGTGGTCTGGTTGTCGAGGTGCTGGTTGCCGGAGCCGACGAAGAGGCCGTCGAGGGCAATGGCGGCCCCTTCGCCGCCGAGAACGACAGTGGTCTCCACCCGCGCGATCGAGCCGCCGAGGGCGATGCTCCGGGACGTGACGCTGCTCGAGCGCTCCTGCCGGATTGCCGTGTGCCCGACGTGATGGGCCGAGAGCGATTCCTGCTGGACGCGATAGTGATCGAGCACGGCCCCGTCTCCGGCGACGATCTCGGTCACGGCGTTCGTGAAGTAGGCACCGGTGCCGACGTACGACTCCACGACGGCCGCCTGCGCTCCGCGCCCGAGGACGATCAGGTTGCGCGGATGGGACCAGATCCCGTCGCCCGAGCCGATGAAGAGGAGATGGATGAACCCCTCGACGACGATCCCGGCCGGGATCTCGAGGATCGCGCCGTCCACCATGTTCGAGGCGTTGAGCGCGATCATCGCGTTGCCGTCGAGCGTGGCCTGTTGAGAGAGATGCCGCTCGACGAGCGCGTCCGAACCGGCGGCAGCGAGGTTCCGAACGCCAATCGGGGCGTCGCCGGTGCGCCCCGCGTAGTGGCCGTTGACGAAGACCAGCTCGAGCACCGCACGGCCCGCGAAGGGCGATGGAGTCTGGACCTGGGTCGCGGAGTCGGCGCTCTTCCACGCCACCTTCGCCAGCGGGGCGAGGTTCGTGTAGCGCCACGACTCGAGCCGGGTCGTCGGCCAGCCGAGCGCCGCAAAGCGCTCGGCCCCTTCCTGCCGGACTCTCTGGAGGATGTCGTTCTCGACTGCCGGTGTCATCGTCAGCGTGCCGCCGCGGCGGTCTCCTGCTCGATCCAGTCGTAGCCCTTCTGCTCGAGCTCGAACGCGAGCTCCTTGCCGCCCGACTTCACGATCCGGCCGCCCGCGAGGACGTGGACGAAGTCCGGCACGAGGTAGGTGAGCAGGCGCTGGTAGTGCGTGATCACGAGCACCGAGTGGTACTCGCTTCGCAGCGTGTTCACGCCGTTCGCCACGACCCTGAGCGCATCGATGTCGAGGCCGGAGTCGGTCTCGTCGAGGATCGCGAGCTTCGGATCGAGGACCGCCATCTGGAAGATCTCGTTCCGCTTCTTCTCGCCGCCGGAGAAGCCTTCATTCACGCCGCGGTTCATGAAGGATTCGTCGAGCTCGACGACCTTCATCTTCTCGCGCGCGAGCTGCAGGAACTCGATCGCGTCGAGCTCCTCGAGCCCCTGGTGCTTCCGCTTCGCGTTCAACGCGGCTTTCAGGAAGTAGATGTTGTTCACACCCGGGATCTCGACCGGGTACTGCATCGCGAGGAACACGCCTTCACGGGCGCGCTCTTCGGTCGGCATCTCGAGGAGAGGCTTCCCTTCGAAGGTCACCTCGCCCGAGGTGACCTCGTAGCGGGGACGCCCCGCGAGCACGTTGGCGAGCGTCGACTTTCCGGACCCGTTCGGTCCCATGATCGCGTGGACCTCGCCCGGCCTGATGGCGAGCGTGAGTCCCTTGAGGATTTCCTTGCCTTCGATTCCGGCGTGAAGATTCTTGATTTCGAGCATTTGGCTACTGACTCCCTGTCGGTGGCAGTGGTCAGTGGTCAGTGGCCAGGAGCGCGAACGCCTCTGCTCGCCACTGGCCACCGACGACTGGCCACTTGAATACTTAACTTCGGACTGGTCAGTGTCCCCGCAACGGCTTCTGCTGACCACTGACCACTGGCCACTGACCACTTGCCACTGACCACTTGCCACTGACCACTTGCCACTTCTTATCCGACGCTTCCTTCGAGCGAAACTCCCAGCAGCTTCTGCGCTTCGACGGCGAACTCCATCGGAAGCTCGCGGAAGACCTCGCGGCAGAAACCGTTGACGATCATCGAGACCGCGTCCTCCGCGGTGATGCCGCGCTGCTGGCAATAGAACAACTGGTCCTCGCCGATCCTGGAGGTCGACGCTTCGTGCTCCATCGTCGCGGTGGAGTTGCGGACCTCGATGTACGGGAAGGTGTGGGCGCCGCACTTGTCGCCGAGGAGCAGCGAATCGCACTGCGAGTAATTGCGGGCGTTCTCGGCGCTCTTCATGATCTTCACTTCGCCGCGATACGTCTGCTGCCCGCGGCCGGCCGAGATGCCCTTCGACACGATCGTCGACCGGGTGTTCTTTCCGATGTGGATCATCTTCGTGCCGGTGTCGGCCTGCTGATAGTTGTTCGTCAGCGCGACCGAGTAGAACTCGCCGACCGAGTTGTCGCCGGCGAGGATGCAGCTCGGGTACTTCCAGGTGATCGCGGAGCCGGTCTCCACCTGCGTCCACGACAGCTTGGCGTTCTTCATCGCCTTGCCGCGCTTCGTGACGAAGTTGTAGATCCCGCCCTTCCCTTCCTTGTCGCCCGGGTACCAGTTCTGGACCGTCGAGTACTTGATCGACGCGCCGTCGAGTGCGACGAGCTCGACGACTGCGGCGTGCAGCTGGTTCTCGTCGCGCATCGGTGCGGTGCAGCCCTCGAGGTAGCTGACGGTAGCGCCTTCATCGGCGATGATCAGCGTCCGCTCGAACTGGCCGGTCCCCGCCGTGTTGATGCGGAAGTACGTCGACAGCTCCATCGGACAGCGGACGCCCTTCGGGATGTAGCAGAACGAGCCGTCGGTGAAGACGGCGGAGTTGAGCGTCGCGAAGAAGTTGTCGGTGTATGGAACGACCGACCCGAGGTACTTGCGCACCAGGTCGGGATGCTGCTTCACCGCATCGGAGAACGAACAGAAGATGATGCCGAGCTTCGACAGCTCGGCGCGGAACGTCGTCGCAACCGACACGCTGTCGAAGACCGCGTCGACCGCAACCCCCGAGAGCCGCTTCTGCTCGTCGAGCGAGATGCCGAGCTTCTCGAAGGTGCGCCGCAGCTCCGGGTCGACCTCGTCGAGCGAATTCAGCTGCTTCTTCTGCTTCGGCGCCGCGTAGTAGCTGATCGCCTGGTAGTCGATCGGCGGATACGTCACGTTCGCCCAATCCGGCTCCTTCATCGTCAGCCAGTGCCGGAACGACCGGAGACGCCACTCGAGCAGCCACTCCGGCTCTTCCTTCTTGTGCGAGATGAGCCGGATCGTCTCTTCGGTGAGTCCCGGCGGGGCGATGTCGACCTGAATGTCGGTGACGAAGCCGTACTTGTAGTCCTGCTGCGCAATCTGTTCGATCGTGTTCATTTCGAATCTCCAGCGTGCCGTCGCGGCTGTCGCGTCAGGCCCGATGTCGCTCCATATGCCTTGCCTCGCGGGCTCGTGTAGACGACCTCGGGGAGGACGCCGCGCATCAGGTCGCCAAGCGTCACCCGCTCGAACGCTCCCTTGATCGCGCTGTTGATGCCGAACATGAACCGTCGCGACGGACACGCCACGCGGATCGCGCAGGTTGCGTGACCGTGATCGTCGATCGTCTCGCACTCGACCAGGTCCCACTTCCCCTCGAGCGTCTCGATCAGCTCGCCGAGCGTCACCGTCTCCGGGTCGCCGTCGAACGAGTACCCGCCGCCCGCACCACGGTGCGAGCTCACGAGGCCCCCCTGATGAAGGGTCTTGAGGACCTTCGTCACCGCCGGGAGCGGCAACTGGTAGAACTCCGCGATCTCGCGGGCAGCCGTGACCTCCCCCTGCTGGCGCGCGAGGTAAACACTGGCGAGAAGGCCGTAGTCGGTGAGCCGGGAGATCTTGAGCATCAGAGTGAATCCGGGGCGGGCAGCCAAATAGTACCGCGTTGGTACGGTATGCACAACCGGAGGGGTGGGGGTGATCTTCCCGCCCGGGGGACCAATGGGACCAATGGGACCAATAGGACCTATAGGACCCATAGGACCCGCCCCCCCCTGAGCCAATCTCGGGCGGGTGGGGTCCCATTGGTCCCATTGGTCCTATTGGTCCCATTGGTCCTATTTAATCTTCTGAGACGTGGCAGGGAGATTGCGACCTTCGTCTCGTTCCCATGCGCAGATCGATCGTCCTCCTCGCCCTTCCCATCGCTCTCGCGGCCGGCTGCGGCCGCAACCGCATGGAGCGCGACCAGAGCCAGTACGACGTCGTCCAGGAGGGATCGGCGAGCGGGGTGACCTCGACGATCGGGGGCGCCAGCGTGACGCCGCCTCTGACCGGTACGAACGCCGACACGACGACAGCCTTCGCCCTCGACCCGCGCCTCGCGACGACACCACCGCTGCAGCAGGAGGGAACGCTCGCGGAGACGATGCCGTCAACCGTGACTCCGTCGTACGGCTCGCCTGCGCCGGCCTCGCC
>JBAQWH010000037.1:0-1873 GCA_049298815.1 Thermoanaerobaculia bacterium
CTACCGGGCCCGTCGCCCGCGACTCTTCCGCCCGTCCCTCGCGACTCCTGGAGGTCTGCCCTCCATGGGCCGCGCTACAGGTGCGACTGCGCGGCGTTCGCCGCGTTCCGGACCTCCGGCTGTCGCGGGTCGATCGCGAGCGAGCGGTTCCAGAAGTCGAGAGCGCGCGCGTAATCCTCTTTCTTCGCGTAGAAGGTGCCGAGGTTGTTGAGCACGAGCGCCGAGGTCGGCTCCAGGCCGAGCGCCCGCTCGAGCTCCGGCAGCGCTTCGGTGTAGCGCTCCGCCTGCGCGAGCGCCGAGCCGAGGTTCGCGGCGATGACAGGCGAATGCGGGAAGAGTCTCCGCCCCTGATAGAGCAGCTGGATTGCGCGCGAGGTCATGTTCTGCGAGCGGTACAGCGCGGCGAAGTCGACGATCCAGCGGTCGGCGTCCGGCAGCCCCTTGCCGACCGCGGTCATGAAGACCTGGTCCGCGGCGGTGTACTGCTGACGGTCGAACAGCGCCATCGCGAGGTTCAGGTATGGCGTCGGCCGTGACGGGTTCAGGTCGATCGCCTTCTGAAATGCTTCGGCAGCTTCCTTCGGCTTCGCTGCGCGGCGGGCCGCAACGCCCGCGTTGTTGTAGAACGCGTACGCACCCCACTGTTGTGGCGGAAGGGGCTGGGCGGCGACCTGGGCGGCACGCTCCTCTTCTTCCAGCATCGGCTCGACCGATCGGTTCGGATCGATGAGGTGTCCGACGGCCTGCAGCGATCGAGTGAACGGTTTCGCGTCGATGCCCGGCATCCCCGGCACGGGGCGTTGCGCGAAAAACTCGTTGTAGCTGACGACGCGCACCGACTCGACCGGCGTGATCTGGTCGAGCGCCCAGGACGCCATGCTGCCCGGCATCTCGTTGGACTTCGGCAGGCCGAGGATCGCGAGGATGGTCGGCACCACGTCGTAGAGCGTGATCGTGCGATTGGCACGCGACGGAACCACGTGATTGCCGTAGGCGATGAACACGCCCGGGTTGCGGTGATCGGAGAGTGCGGCACGGCCGATCGGCTGCAGGCGCGGTCTCGTCTTCCCCCAGCGGAAGCCGTGCGCCGACATCACGATCACGGTCGTATCGTCCGTCAGGACCGTCATCCACTCGCCGATGAGGCGGTCGACCTCGGAGTAGTAGTTCGCGACAGTCGGCCAGTACTTGCGGAAGCTCTCATTCGGGATGCCTTCGCGGTACGGGGGGTGGTACGGCGCCGCAAGATGGTTGACGACGTCCGTCCCGTCGTACGACATCAGCATCAGCATCGGCTTTTCCTGCTGGTAGATGCTGACGCCGGCGCGATGGTCGGTCCACGTCTTCGCCAGAAGCTCCCGCATCATGTTGACCGGGTCGTCGGGACTGCCGCCCGCGACCGCGGCCTCGTACTCGCGCTCCGTGATGTTGATGAAGCGGCCGACCTGGCCGAAGCCGATCGTCTCGACCGGCACCTCGGCCCTCTTGATGTGAGGCTCGAGCGTGCGGGGATAGAACGAATTGCGCTGCAGCTGAGGCGGTGCGTCGAACACGGCGGTCCCGGTCGTCATCGGGGGCCAGGCGGTCCACCAGCTCACCACGGCGGCGTGCCTGCCGAAGCTCTCGGCGATGTCCCAGATAGCGGGTGCGCGCCGGGACATCGCATCGACCGGCCGATTGCTGGTCCGATCGAGGAAGTCGATGACGCCGTGCCGGTCCGGTGGAACGCCGGTCGCGGCGGTGGCCCAGACGAGCGGTGAGACGGTCGGCTGGATCGTCTGCATGCTCGCGGTCGCGCCTCCGCGCATCAGCGCGGCGAGGTTCGGGATTCGCCCGTCCCCGGCGAGCTCGCTCAGGAGCTCCCAGTCCGCTC
>JBAQWH010000038.1:0-6213 GCA_049298815.1 Thermoanaerobaculia bacterium
GGCGCGAGGCGCTTCGCCGTGGCTCGATCTCGCTGCTCGTCGGGCAAGGGGCGCCGCCTGTGTATTCGTACGACCCGACCCGGCCCGAGGCCCGCACGGCGCGCGTCGAGGTGGACGACGCGCTGCAGACGGCCGGGGGAAGGCGCGACGTATTCGCAGCGCGCGAAGTCCACGTCGCCGAGCAGGGCTCGCGCTACATCGACTTCCTCGTGCCCGGGCTCATCGGCATGAACCTGATGAGCACCGGAATGTGGGGGATCGGGTTCTCGATCGTGAACGCACGGCTGAGGAAGCTGCTCAAGCGGCTCGTCGCGACGCCGATGCGGAAGAGTCAGTTCCTCCTGGCGCAGTTCTTCGCACGGTTCGTCTTCCTCGTTGCCGAGGTGGCGGTGCTCGTCATCTTCGCGTGGCTCGTCTTCGACGTGCGGGTGCACGGCTCGCTCGTCCTGCTGTCGTTCATCTGCGTGCTCGGTGGGACGGCGTTCGCAGGGATCGGTCTGCTCGTCGCGTCGCGGGCGCGCACGCTCGAAGCGGTCAGCGGGCTGATGAACCTCGTGATGCTGCCGATGTGGATCGCGTCCGGAGTGTTCTTCTCCTACGACCGCTTCCCGGAGGCCGCGAAGCCGTTCATCCGGGCGCTCCCTCTCACTGCACTGACCGACGCCCTTCGCGCCGTCATGAACGACGGCCTCGGCATCGTGGCCGTCATGCCCGAGATCCTGAACCTCACGGCGTGGACGGTCGTCTCGTACGTGATCGGCCTGAAGATCTTCCGCTGGCAGTGAGGACGCAGCGCCGCGCGCACAACCCAATGTCATCCTGAGCCGGCGCAGCGACGAAGGAGCGAAGCGCGGCGAAGGACCCCCTGCATCTGGGCGGCTTCTAAGCTAATGACACGAGGGGGCGTCTCTGGATGACGAATGGCGAGGTCTCGCCCGCTTCGCCCTCTGTGCACCCTCTGTGTTCTCTGTGTCTCCGTGGTGAACCAAACGTGGATTCACCACAGAGGCACAGAGAACACTGAGGAGCACGGAGGATCACCGTCAAGGCGCCGAGTGAGCGTTCGCGTCTCATTTTCGTCCGCAACGGCGCCGGCGACGCCGTTCTGCGGCTTCACAATGACACCCCGTCCTACTGTCGCCGCATCGGCGCCCGGTTCGTTCCGCTGTACGTCACCCGGTCGTCGGTGAACCAGAGGCGGTAGTTCCGCTCGTTGTAAGCGTAGTGAAGGATCGAGTCGCGGAGGACGCAGTCGCAGGGGAGTTCGATCTCCAGGTCGCCGAGCACGTGCGGGTAATCGCCGCGTTTCGCCGTGTAGTCCGCGATCGCGCGCTGGACCTCGGGCGCGCGTACGACGCACTCCTCGAACGCGCGGGCGAACGCCTGCTGACCGACGACCAGTCCTGCGAACATCGCGAGGCCGCTGAAGAGGACCTCGGGGCGCGACTGCCGCGCGAAGCCGGCGATGGCGAGCGCACCGGCCGGAATCCCTGCGAGGAAGACGTACTGCACGGCGCCGAGCTCGCCCCGCTCGCCAAGTGCGAGCCCAAACAAAAACGCCGCGCCGGCAATGGCCAGCGCGGCGATGAGACGGCTCGTCAGAATCACTAGAACGAGAATACCAGCCCGAGGTTCACTTCTCCCTGGTAGAAGTCGTGGTCATAGGCCCAGTCGCAGACCGCGCAGTCTTCGTTGTCCTGCTCGAGCGCTGCGTAGTAGCCGCGCCCTTCGAGGCGGACCCCGACGTTCCGGCTGATCGGCACTTTCACGCCGACTCCGGCCGAGGCGGAGAACTTGTTCTCGGCCTTGACCCCGAAGATGTTCGGGTCGAGGTTCGCGATGCCGCCGGTGACGACGACGTACGGGCTCGCGCTGCGCGACTGCGCGAACGGGATCTGCACCCCCGCGTGCAGGTAGGTGATGTCGATGTCGGCGATCGGGGTCGACGGATCGAACAGGCCGGCGTCGGTCCCGAGCTCGGTCGACTGCCGGTTCGCCATCAGCTCGAGCTTCAGGCCGGAGTCACCGAGGGGAATCGCGAAGTTGACGCCGAAGTTCGGCGCCGGATCGACGTCGGTGTCGTAGCGGAACAGGCGGGTCTCGCCGGCGAAGATGGTGCCGCCCCAGCGGTAGCCGACGAATGGAGTGAGCTCGAAGGTGTCGCGCGACATCGGGCGATAGCGATCGTCGCGGTAGCGGTCGGACTGCGCAAAGAGAGAGGTGGGAACGAGGACGAGGAGAAGCAGAAAGAGCAGCTTGTTACGCATGTAATACCTCCAGCAGGCTCGACAGCGCGTTCACGCGCGATCTCGGGCCCCCCCGTTACAATCCGCGAGCCATGAAAATTGCGACCTGGAACGTCAACGGAATCCGCGCCCGCCACGAGCAATTTGCAGCCTGGGCGGCGGCCGAGCAACCCGATGTCATCTGCCTCCAGGAGCTCAAGGCGAAGCCGGACCAGATCCCGGAAACCTGTGCGGTGGAAGGATATACGTGCTACTGGCACGGGGCGGCCGCCTACTCCGGAGTGGGGCTGCACATCCGCCGCGGATTCGCAGCCGACGTGGCCTACTCCCATCCCGACTTCGATTTCGAGACCCGCATCGCACAGGCCCAAATCGGGGACACTCTGTTCACCAGCGTGTACGTTCCGAACGGCGGGAAGGACTACCCGGCCAAGCTCGCGTTCCTTCACTCGCTGATCCGCTACGCCGCCGACGTCCGCGCCCGCGGCCTCGAGCTCGTCCTCTGCGGCGACATGAACATCGCGCGCACCGAGCAGGACGTCCATCCGAAGGAGCGGAAACCGAAGGCGATCGGACAGCTGCCGGAGGAGCGCGAGCTGTTCGAGCAGCTGCTCGCTCAGGGGCTGGTCGACGTCGGGCGAACGCTCTACCCGGACGACGAGAACTACTTCACCTGGTGGGCACCGTGGCGCAGCATGCGCCAGCGCAACATCGGATGGCGGCTCGACTACGTCCTCGCGAGCGAAAAGACCGCGCGCCGGGCGATCTCATGCCCCTCCTACCGAGAGACCGGGACGAGCGACCACGCGCCGGTCGTGGCGACGTTCGAAGAGTGAAGAGTGAAGAGTGAAGAGTGAAGAGTGAAGAGTGAAGAGTGAAGAAAATAGTATACTATTACGATACGTAATAATTCAATACATTTTCACTCTTCACTCTTCACTCTTCACTCTTCCTACTTCAAAAAAAGGCCGGCGGGTTACGCCGGCCTTTTGTTTCGTTGTCCGGGTTCTGTTACTCGAGGACGACGACGACGACGCGGCGGTTCGCGGTGCGGCCGGCGCGGGTCTTGTTCTCCTGGGACGGCAGCGACTCGCCGTAGGAGATCGTCGACATACGGTTCAGTGCGAGCTTGTGCTCGCGCGAGAGGTAACGGCGCACGGCGTCGGCGCGGCGCTGTCCGAGGTCCTCGTTGATGCTCTCGGAACCGGTGCTGTCGGTGTGACCCTGGATCTCGACGAAGTACTGGGTGCTGAGGCCCTTCACGCGGTTCGCGAACTCGTCGAGCGCGGCGCGGGCGTCATCCTGCAGCTCGGCCGAACCGAGCTTGAACTTCACGCGATCTTCGGTGAACGACTGCTCGAAAACGACCTTGCCCTTGGCGAGAACGCCGGCTTCCTGCGCGCGCTGGAGCGCTTCGCGGGCTTCGCGGCTGAGCTCATCGAGACGGACGTCGGTCTGCTTCTGCTTCTGCTGCAGGTCCTCGACCTGGGTGGAGACCGACTCGATCTTCTGGTTGGTCGTCGCCTGCGACGCAGCGATCCGCTCTTCGACCGACTTGTTGGTGGCGCATGCCCCCAGGAAAACGGCCATCGCGGCCACGGGAATGAACATCGACTTCTTCATGAACTTTTCTTCCTTTCGTTCCGCTTGCTGGACCCACGGTTCGTCGCGCTCAGAGCCGGTGGCTCCGTCCCGCGATACCCGGCGCGAACGCGGACAGTGCGTGCACGTCCCGCGAGCTTCAGCGAAATGCGGCGGTACTTTACTGCACCTCTCCCGGTCGGCGAGAAGCCGATCAGGTATTGAGCACGGAGGTTCTTCTCGATTCCATCCATCGCCGTTGCGAGCGCCTGCGGACGGTTCCCGACGTACAGCTTTCCGCCCGTCATCTGGGCGAGCTCGTCGAGCAGCCTGAGGTTCGATCCCTCTTCGGCTTTCGCAGGGTCGAGGCTTTGTTCAGCCGGCTCCCGGAGACCGAGCGCGTACACCGGCACCGAGACCCCTTCGAGCAGCTTGACCACCTGAGCGCGGCTCAGATGCGACGCATTGTCGATCCCGTCGCTGAGGAGGACGATCGCCCGGGTCGGGTTCTCGCCCATCTCGGGCCGCTCCTGGATGTCGGCGAGCGCGTCGAAGAAGGCGGTCTTGCCCCACGGCTTGACGCTCCACATCGCCCGGGTGATCGGGACCGGGTTCTTCGTGTACGGCACGATCTCGGTCGACTTCCCTTCGGCAAACACATAGAGAGCGAAGTCGTCGCCCGGTCGCCGTCGCGCCAGAAGCGTGTTCACGGCAGCCCGCGCTGCCTCCATCTTTCCGGCGAGAGCCATCGAGCCGGACCCGTCGAGCAGGATCGTCCACGACACCGGCGCGTTCATCGACTTCTCGAACAGGTCGGTGGCGACCTGCCGGCCGTCCACGTAGAGCGCCACGTCGCGGCTCCTCAGATCGATGAGAGGCGTGCCCCGGGATCCGAGGGCGGTGAACGGGATCATGACGTAATTGACCGCAACCTCTTCCGTGTAGCCGGGATCGACCGCCGGAAGGGGGGCCTGCGCCAGAACGGACGCGGCTGAAAAGACAGCCGTCAGCAAGACGAGGGGTCGGATCATGGTCACAATAACGTCCACCGCGGCAATCGCGATTTCAATAGTTGTACCACTACTACCATCTTCCGGGCTCAGCAATCAATGGGAGTTGTCACGAGTCGGGGGGTCGCGGGTGGCGGACTCGGCTGAGAGAGCCCCGGAATGGGACCTATGGGACCCATAGGACCCATAGGACCAATAGGACCAATAGGACCAATGGGACACCAGAGATTCCATGGGTTCCCCGAGGAACCGAGGGACCGAGGAACCGAGGAACTGAGGGGAACGCCCCGGCGGTCTACTCCTTCCGCAGGGGGATGAACTCCTCGTTGTTCTGGTGCCGGCGCTCCCATCTCAGGAACTCGTAGTACCCGCAGCGGGGACGGTCCGGATACTCGTGGCAAACGCCCGGACGGGCGTGGTAGATCGTGCACCCGCGCGTCTTCGTGTCGAGGAACATGCAGACGCTGCCGTAGATCTTGTCCTTCTGATGACGAAGGACCTGCTCCCCTTCCCGCGTTTTCGTGAACCGCAAGGCAGCGGTCTCGGCGTCGATGCCGAAGTGGCGCGCGAGCCGGGTCAGATCGCGTTTGGAGACGATGATCCGGTCGTAACTGCAGCAGTAGGAGGGGCACTTGGAACAGTCGTACTGCAGTTTCTTGCCGTCGTTGTCGTTCGCCATGCGGAGGCGGAAGTGTAAAGGAAAGAGTGAAGGGAGAAGAGTGAAGAGTGAAGGAGGCGATTCACCTTTTTCACTCTTCACTCTTCACCCTTCACTCTTCGTTAAGATGGCTCTATGGACCACGCAGTTGCCCTCGTGCAGGCCTACCTCCAGCTCAACGGCTATTTCACCTCTGCCGAATATCCGATCATCGCCAGCGCGGGACGCAATGGATACCGGACGATCACCGACATCGACATCCTTGCGTTCCGGTTTCCTTCCGGCGGACTCGATCCGGCGGGTCGAGACACGCCGCAGGGGCTCGACCTCAGCAACACCGACCCGGGACTCGCAATCCCTCCCGGCACGATCGACATGATCATCGGCGAGGTGAAGGAGGGGCGCGTCGGGATCAACACCGGCGTTCGCGATCCGGAAGTCCTGCGGACGGTCGTGAGCCGCTTCGGCGACGTCTCCGACACGGCGCAGGTGGTCGCGGAGCTGCTCGAGCACGGCCACTCGACCGTCGCTCCCGGCTATTCGGTCCGCCTGATCGCGTTCGGCTCGTTCCCGCCGGGCGCCCCGGTGCCGCCGTGCCGGATCGTCAGCCTCCGGCACGTACTTCAGTTCATCGACGATTACGTCCGGCGGAACTGGGCGATGCTGCGACACCTCCAGTTCAAGGACCCGGCGTTCGGCTTTCTGATGACGCTCGAGA
>JBAQWH010000039.1:0-6842 GCA_049298815.1 Thermoanaerobaculia bacterium
ACTCTGCACGCCGCGATCCGCAACGTCTCGCACGTAGGCCTGATGGCCACCGACACCGGCGACGCGCTGCAGCTCTCCGGCTTCGGGATGTCAAACGACGCCGAGACCCTGGAGCTGCTCGAGGACACGATCCGCGGCGCTCTCGCCACGATGCGCCTCGCGGTCAAGGACAAGCAGCCGGAGCTCGTGAGCGTGCTGCGCGGCTTCGACGTCGCCCGTTCGCAGGACTCCATCACCGTGAGCGGCGCGATCCCGGCCAAGAACATCCGCGAGATGCTCGCGAAGAAGAAGGCCGCGAAGTAGCCCGCTCCCGCTTCACGCCGCACCCAGAATGACGAAGGCCCCGGTGTCGTTCAGCCGGGGCCTTCGTGTGTCCGGACGGCTCGGAGCCTTCCGCCGATCAGATGTAGGCGCGGAGGTGCTGTTTCCAGCATTCCCAGTCGTGACCGTGCACGCCGGGCCACACATCGAGCTGATTCGGGATCCCTTTGGACCAGAGGACGCTCGCGAAATCGCGGGTCGACTGGATGTAGTGGTCATGCTCGCCCGCAGCGACGATCCAGTTCACCCGGGACAGTTTCCCGACCCATTCGACGTCCATGTTCGGGATGTACCAGGTCGGTGAATGGAAGTAGCAGTTTTCGTCCGAGTAGCCGTCTGTGAAGAAGTGGATGTCGAACAGTCCCGACATGCAGATCGCGCGGCTCACGACGTCCGGATGGCGCGCCGCGAAATTCGCCGCGTGATACGCCCCGAAGTCGGGACCGAAGACGACGAGATCCCCGCGCTGCGCCCGGTTGAAGACGTACGGCGTCAGCTCGTTCCTGAGGTAGGCGTCGTACTGCACGTGCCGCGCAGCCCGCTCCGAGGCTTCGAGCGAGTGGTGGAACCAGCTCTCCGTGTCGATCGAATCGACGAGCACGAGCTGGAGCTCCCCCTGCTGCACGCGATCGGAGATCGACTCGAGGAGCCCGCGGTCCTCGAGCTCGAAGAAGCGGCCGCCCGCCGTAGGAAACATCAGCACCGGCCGGCCGAACTTGCCGAACCAGAGAAGCTCCATGTCGCGCTGCAGCGCCGGGCTCCACGACTTCAGGTACTCGCGATACATGAGTGTGAGCGGATGTTATACCCCGAGAGTGCAGCGGCCGGGGAGCCCGGCCGTACTGAAGGGCGGTCCCTTCGGTTTCAGCTCGCGGGCCGGCCGTTCCGTTAGAATCCGGCCCCCAATGCCCCACCGCGGACTGAAGATCGTCGCCATCGGCGGAGGAACCGGCCTCTCGACGTTGCTGCGCGGTCTCAAGGCGTACGTCGACGCCGAGGGTGTCTGGTCGGTCCGCCATTTGGCCGCGATCGTCACCGTGACGGATGAGGGGGGAAGCTCGGGGGTGCTGCGTCAGGAGTTCGGGATGCTCCCTCCGGGCGACATCCGCAATTGCATCGTGGCTCTCGCGGATCAGGAGCAGTTGCTCTCGAAGCTCTTCAGCTACCGCTTCGAGATGGACTCCGCGCTCAAGGGCCACTCGCTCGGCAACCTGCTGCTCACCGCGATGACGGCGATCACCGGCAGCTTCGACAACGCGGTGCTCGCGGCCTCCGAGGTCCTGGCGATCCGTGGGGAAATCTATCCGTCGACGCTGTCGGACGTGCGGCTCCGCGCGACGCTCGAGGACGGATCGGAGCTGATCGGCGAAGTCGCGATCAGCGGCTCGAAGATCGGCGAAGCCCCGCCGATGGTCCCGCGGCAGAAGCGGATCGTCTCGCTGGCGATCGAGCCTGCCGACGCCGAGCCGCCGCAGCGCGCCCTCGACGCAATCGCGGAAGCCGACCTGATCATCATCGGTCCGGGGTCGCTCTACACCTCGGTCCTGCCGAACCTGGTCATCCCCCGGATGGCGGAAGCTCTGCGCGCCGCTCACGGCCTGCGTGTCTACGTCTGCAACGTGATGACGCAGCCGAACGAGACGGACGGCTATTCGGCCGAGGCGCACCTCCGGGCCCTGGTCGATCACGTCGGACTCGTGGTCGACGCGATGGTGATCAATGGCCGGCGCCCCGCAGAGTCGGTGCTCGGGACGTACACCGCGATGAACCAGGCACCGGTCCAGTTCGACCTCAACGCGGTCCGGGAGCTCGGCGTCACGCCGTTCTTCGGCGACATCATCGCCGACGGCAACTTCGTGCGACACGACCCCGCCGCCCTCGCCGAGACGGTCTTCCGCCTGTACGACCGTTACGGACGGGGAAGAGAGCGGATGCGCCGCTGAGGGAACGAGAAGGACGCCACTTCGAGTGTCATCCTGAGCCGGCGGAGCGACGAAGGAGCGAAGCGCGGCGAAGGACCCCCTGCATCCGGGAGGGTGGGGAGGGTGCGGCGTGCGGCATCACGCCCGGGCACACAACCTCGGGGTCCTTCACCGTCCTCAGCCCCTCCGGGGCATCGGCGGTTCAGGATGACACGGCCCTTCGCTCCAGCCGCTCACAGGGTCGACTCCTTGCATCTCACCGACCAGGCGGATAGTTTCCATCCCGAGAGAGGAACCCCCATGCCTAATGACAACATCGAGGTCGTCATCCTCGCGGCCGGACTCGGCACGCGGATGAAGTCCGCCACGATCAAGATCCTCCACCGCGCGGCCGGCCGCCCGATCATCGACTACGTTCTCGATCTCGCGTCCGACGTCTGCAGCAGACCGCCGGTCCTGGTCGTGGGACACCAGCGCGACGCGGTGCAGAAGAGCGTCGGCGAGCGGGCGCGGTACGCCGTGCAGGACCAGCAGCTGGGCACCGGCCATGCCGTTCTCCAGGCGGCCGCTCTTCTCGAGAAGGAAGATCTCCGCGGCCGGCGGGTGCTGATCCTCTCCGGCGACGTCCCGCTCACGCGCAAGGAGACGCTCCGCCAGCTCGTCGAAGAACACGAGAGTGCGGGCAACGCGCTGACGCTCCTCACCATGCGGCTTCCGGATCCGGCGATGTACGGACGGATCGTGCGCGGTGAGGACGGCGACGTCCTGCGAATCGTCGAGGCGAAGGATGCGAGCGACGAGGAGCGCCGCATCGACGAGGTCAATGCCGGCATCTATCTGTTCGACGCCGAGCACCTGTTCGAGAACCTGCGGAGCCTGTCGAACGACAACTCGCAGGGCGAGTACTACCTGACCGACCTCCTCGCGACGGTCCGCTCCGCGGGTCATCGGGTCGGCGCGCTCATCGTGAGCGACCCGGTCGAAGCCCTCGGCGTGAACTCGCGCGCCGAGCTCGCCCTGGTCGAGGACGAGATCCAGCGCCGCGTCGTCACCCGGCTGATGGCCGAAGGCGTCACCTTCCGCAACCCCTCGACCGTCGTGATCGACTCGACGGTCAGCATCGGACAGGACACCGTCGTCTACCCCTTCGTCACCCTCGAAGGTCTCACCAGGATCGGCGAAGGCTGCGTCATCGAGCCCGGAGTGCACCTCGTCAACGTCACGGTCGGCGACGACGTCCACCTGAAGACCGGCACCGTCGCCGAAGACGCGATCATCGCGGACGACGCCACGGTCGGCCCGTATGCGCATCTCCGGCCCGGGACGCACCTCGGACGGCACGTGAAGGTCGGCAACTTCGTCGAGACGAAGAAGGCCGTGTTCGGCGAAGGGTCGAAGGCGTCGCACCTCTCCTACATCGGCGACGCGGAGATCGGCGCGGACGTCAACATCGGCGCCGGCACGATCACCTGCAACTACGACGGCGTGAACAAGCACAAGACGGTGCTCGAGGACGGCGTCTTCATCGGCTCGGACACGCAGCTCGTCGCGCCGGTCCGCATCGGAAAGGGCGCCTACGTCGGCGCCGGATCAACGATCACGAAAGACGTTCCCGCAGACGCCCTCGCGCTGAGCCGCGTTCCCCAGAAGATCGTGGAAGGCTGGGCCGTCAGGCGGCGCGAGCAACTCAGGAAGAAGTGACGGCGATCTCGTGCGGCGCGATCAACGGCGCACGAGATCGAGCCGCATCCGCCCGAAGTCGATCGTCACGTTGAAGTGGCGAAGGAAGTTCTCCCCGATGATCCCGGCGGAGCTCTCCCGCTCGTCGGCGGTGTACATCGGCAGCGTCTTGAAGACTCCCGCCCACTTGTCCAGGCCGATCTGAACGTCTTCCACCTTCGCTCCGCGCTTCTTCGAGCCGCCCAGACCCTGCAGCAGCGCGCTGTGCGCGCGTGGTCCGAAGTTCTGCGCGATCGGCAGCCGGAACATCTGCGCTTCGTTCAGGAAGGTCACTTCCGACCCGGTGTCGAGAACGAAGAGGAACCATGCGTGGCGGTTCACGGCGCCGTGCACGTGCGGCCGGAAGCCGTTCATGAAGAGGTTCTGATTCGCTGCCGGCTGCCTGTCCCGCGCGGTGAGCTTCGTGAAGAGCGCGCGGTTGGTGTCGAAGTCGAGCGCAATCCGGAACTCCTTCAGCAGGTTCGCGCCGAGAAGAAGGTCCATGCGGAACTCGCGCTTCTCCTTCTCCGTGATCAGGAAGCGCATCTTCTCGTCCGGCATGATCGCGACCGGGACGTTCTCGACGATGATGTCGCCGATCTCGAGCGACTCGACCAGTCCGAAGCGCACCTGGATCGGCTCGCCCAGCAGGCCGTAGAACGTCCCTTCGTAGTCACCCAGCGACTTCACGGCGAGACGCTCGGCCAGCCGTGCCGACACGATCGATACGACCGCGCCGGTGTCGAGGATGGCCTCCGCGTCCTTGCCGTTGACCTTCACGTCGAGCCGCGGAACGCTCGGGCGGCCGAACCTGAGGGTCGTGCGCGCCGTCGCCGCACCGCGAAACCGGTAGACCGGCACGCCGGAGAGCGAGCTCAGATAGTCGATGTGCCAGCGCCTGATCGAAAGGCCGTTCTGCGCGGCAAGCTGCGCCCACTCGAGGCTGGACGTGTAGTTGTTGTCGAGGTACTCGACCTGGGAGAGGCTCCAGGCGATCTGCGCGTACGTGGTGTGGAAAGGACGAAGGTCGAGCGCCGCCCGGAGGCGTCTGCGCGCGTCGTCGTATCGGCCGCAGGCGAGGAACGCTTCGCCGAGGGCGGCCAGCTCGTTGACATTCGGCTTCGTCCGCGCATCCGCGACCGGCGCGAGCTCCACCGCACGCAGGTAGTCGGCCCGCTTCACCGCGTCTTCGATGTCGGCACCGCGCTCGATGTCGGACGGAAGCAGGCGAAGCGGCTGGATCGCGACGTCCGAGTAAAGCGCACACCCCGACAGGAATGCGATCACCAGAAGGCAAGCCCCGAGTTTGTACATCGTCATTGGAATGTACGGCGAGTGTAGCGAGTCGCCACGGGATTGTCGCCAGTGGCGCCATTTCGATACACGGCGGTTGGGGTTCCGTCACACCGTACGCGCCATCGAGCGCCCCACCAGAATCCCGAGCTCACGGATCTGATACGCGAGCGCCTGCCGGGAGATCCGTAGCATCGCGGCGGCCCGGTTCTGGTTCCCGGAAGCTTCCGCCAGCGATTTTTCGATCAGGTCGCGTTTGAACCTCATCACCGCGTCCTGGTAGGAACCGGCCTGCACGGCGTGATGCAGCGCGGACCGCAGCCGCTCCGGCAGATGTTCCAGCTCGACCTGCCGCGCATCGCCCGCAAGCGCGTGGGCCGCGCGAATGGTGTTCTGCAGTTCCCTGACGTTTCCGGGCCACGCGTAGGCGGAGACAGCCGCCTCCGTGTCGCCCGACAGGCGCGATGGGCCGCCGTGATGCCTCTGCCGCTCGGCGGCGACGAAGTGCATCGCCAGCAGCGCGATGTCGCCACCCCGATCGCGCAGCGGTGGAAGGTGAACCTCGACCCCTCGGATCCGGTAGTAGAGGTCGTCCCTGAACTGCCCTGCCTCCACCCGCGCCTCCAGCGGACGGTTCGTCGCGCTGACGATCCGCACATCGGCGCTCCTCACGGTGGTGTCGCCGACCCGCCGGTACTCGCCGTCCTGAAGGAATCGGAGCAGCTTCGCCTGGGCGGTGAGCGGCAGCTCGCCGATCTCGTCGAGGAAGAGCGTTCCGCCGTCGGCCGACTCGATGAGTCCAGCGCGGTCGCGATCGGCGCCGGTGAACGCTCCGCGCATGTGGCCGAACATCTCGCTTTCGACGAGGTTCTCGGGAAGCGCTGCGCAGTTGAGGGTTACGAACGGCTTCTGCCGCCTCGGCGACTGCTTGTGAATCGCGCGAGCGACGAGCTCCTTGCCGGTGCCCGACTCGCCGAGGATGCAGACCTGGACGTCTCGCGCCGCGATTCTCGAGACCAGTTCGTACACCGCGCGCATCGTCATCGACTCCCCGACCATTCCGTCGGGAGTCACGCTGGTGCACCGCCCGGCGGAGGTCTCCTCTTCCGCGAGGAGTCGGTGCATCCGCTCGTTGTCGGCCCTCAACCTGAAGAGCGCAGTCAGTGCATCCCGCGTTTCCGGCGTCCATCGCGACGATCCCGCGACGAAGAGGAGCTCGCGGTCACTGCATCGCATCCAGTCGGGCGCGCCGTTGGCCAGGATCGCATCGAGCCGGGATCCCTCGAACGAATCCGATCCGATCGAGCTCCACTGGCCGAGGCGGTTGCGCGTCGAGAAGGTCCAGCTCTGCGGCAGGTCGCGCGGCGCGAACGGAAACTCGCGCGTCGCCGCCGTCCGCAGGAGATCCAGCTCGGACGAAGACGACACCCTCGCGCCGGCATCGAACGAGAGGCCCAACTCCTCAGCGAGTTCCTGCGCCGCGGACCGGTCGCCCCCCGCCACCGCCTCGCGAAAGAGCTCGAGCTTCTCGCAGACGCGCAGAGCCTGACCGCGCTCGGGCCTTCCACCCGCACGGAGCGTGACGAC
>JBAQWH010000040.1:0-15557 GCA_049298815.1 Thermoanaerobaculia bacterium
GCCTCCACCGGTCGTGGCGCCACCACGTCGACGGCCGCCTGAGGGGCCTGCGGCTGCAGCGACCGCCGCATCCGCTGCGCCATCGCGCGGATCGAGGCAACGTCCTTCTGCTCGATTCCCCGTTGGATCGCCTTGGCGCTCGCGACGGCATCGGCGTACGGGCTCGACGGCTCGTCGACGATCCGCGCCTCGAGCAGCGAGACGACCAGGTTCCCGTACCCCTCGGTCTCCGCGCGAGCCTGCGCCCGGACCGTCGCCTGTCGTGCGATGAACGGCAGGTCGATGACCCGCACCTCGCCGGGGTTGATCACCCCCTTCACCTCGATCGAAGTCGACCGGAGTCCTGCAGCCGGCTCGGCGACGTACTCGATGTCAATCCGCTCCACGTAGACCGGCCGGTTGCGCGCCACGAGGAGCTTCCGGTTGGGCGAGTCGAGCTGGACGCGGTAGACGTTCGAGCCCGAGATCTTGGCGGTGGTGAAGCGGTCGCCCCTCGCGCTGATCGAGAACGACTCGTTCTTCCGGCCGCCCTCGAGCCGCTCGAGGCGGGCGTACGCGTAGGTACCGTCGGGGCGCGGGCCGCGGAGCGCTTCGATGTCGTCGGCCACGATCCGGCGAAGCAGGTCGCCGGGAAGGTCGCGCGCCGTGAGCTCGACCACCCGGTCGATGACGATTGCGTCGTCCGCGATGCGGGCCGTTGTGAGCTGCGCTGCCGCCGGCAACGCGACCAGGATCAGGAGGATCAGCAGAGTCTTTTTCATCGTGTGGCTCCGAGTTCTGACAGCGCGCTCGTTCCCGCCAGTCCCGTCGCGTCGAGCCCGAGGTGCTCGCAGACGGTGGCACCGAGATCGGCGAATGACGAGCGCGTGCCGAGCGGCGTCGCTTTCCTGATCGCCGGGCCGGCGATCAGGAGCGGGACGTACTCGCGCGTGTGGTCGGTGGAGACGTCGCAGGGGTCGCATCCGTGGTCGGCGGTGATGAAGAGGAGGTCGTCCTCCCGCATCGCTGCGAGGAGCGGCTCGACCTCGAGGTCGAGGGTCTCGAGCGCCTTCGCATAACCGACCGGGTCGTTCCGATGGCCGTACTTCGAGTCGAAGTCGACCAGGTTCGTGTAGATGATGTCGGCGTCGGTGTCGCGCACTGCCTCGGTCGTCTTCTTCATCCCGTCCGAGTTGGACTCCGTGCGGATCTCGCGGGTTACACCGACGCGGTCGAAGATGTCGCCGATCTTGCCGATGCCGATGACCTCACGTCCGGCCTTCGTGGCGCGCTCGAGCACCGTCTCGCCTTCCGGCTGCACCGCGTAGTCGTGCCGGTTCGCCGTGCGGGCGAAGCGCTCTTTGCCGGGCCCGACGAAGGGACGCGCGATGATCCGGCCGACGTTGTGCTCGCCGCGCATCAGCTCGCGCGCGATCTCGCACATCCGCCACAGCTCGGCGATCGGAACGACCTCCTCGTGCGCCGCCACCTGGAACACGGAGTCGGCCGAGGTGTAGACGATCGGAGAGCCGGTGCGCATGTGCTCCTCTCCGAGCTCGTCGAGGATCACGGTGCCGGACGACGCGTAGTTGCCCAGCGTCTTCCGGCCGATCCGCCGCTCGTACTCCGCCATCAGCTCGGCGGGAAAGCCGTCGGGATAGGTCCGGAACGGCTCGGTCACGATCAGCCCCATCATCTCCCAGTGCCCGGTGATGGTGTCCTTGCCGGAGCTCACCTCCGCCATCCGTCCCCAGGCCGACGACGGCATGGCGTCGCTCGCCGGTTCGGGCAGGGTGTGCAGGAGCCCGAGCCTCGCCAGGTTCGGCAGCTTCGGATGCTGGCTTTCGAGGATGTGCCCGAGGGTGTTCGATCCCTGGTCGCCAAATTCAGGCGCGTCGGGGAGCTCCCCGACGCCGAGCGAGTCGCAGACGATGACGATGGCGCGCTTCTTCATGGGAGGAACGATGAACGATGCGACCGCGGGGGTCAACCGGGGGAGTTCCTCGGTTCCTCGGTCCCTGAGTCCCTCGGAGTTCCTCGGGGAGCGCAGCCAGCTGCACATGCCTCACGCTGCACCACCCGAGGAACCGAGGAACTCCCGGTCATCCGGGACCGCGCACCGGCAGGACCCCCTTTCGCACTTCATACTTCTTACTTCACACTTCGGTACACTCCGCCCCGCTATGGCTGACTACAGCGTTTACGAGCTCCTGAACCGCAAGCGTCGCGGCGCGCCACTCGATCCGCGTGAGATCGAGTTCTTCGTCGACGGGTACACGAAGGGGACGATCCCCGACTACCAGATGAGCGCCCTGCTGATGGCGGTCGCGATCAACGGCATGACTGCCGAAGAGATGGCGACGCTCACGCAGGCGATGCTGCGATCGGGCGAGCAGTGGCACCTGCGGAACACGCACGACTTCATCGCCGACAAGCATTCGACCGGAGGCGTCGGCGACAAGGTCTCGCTCGTCCTCTCGCCGTGGGTCGCTGCCTGTGGCGTCAAGATCGGCATGCTCTCCGGGCGCGGCCTCGGCCACACCGGCGGCACGCTCGACAAGCTCGAAGCGATCCCGGGATTCAACGCGCGCCTCAGCCGCGAGGAGTTCGAGCGCACGGTCAACGACGTGGGCTGCGTGATCTCCACGTCGACTTCCGGCATCGCGCCGGCCGACCGGAAGATCTACGCGCTGCGCGACGTCACCGGGACGGTCGAGTCGCTCCCGCTGATCACCGCATCGATCATGTCGAAGAAACTCGCGATGGGAGCGAGCGCGCTGATCCTCGACGTCAAGACCGGCAGCGGCGCCTTCATGCGTCTCTACCAGGATTCGAAGGCGCTCGCGCAGAGCCTCATCGCCGCGGCCGCCGGCTCGGGGACGAAGGTCGAGGCGCTCATCACCGACATGGACCGCCCGCTCGGCATCGCCGCGGGGAATGCGAACGAGATCGTCGAGACGATCGAGGTGCTCAAGGGCCACGGCCCCGCCGATGTCCTCGAAGTGACGTTTGCGCAGGCGGAGCGGACCCTCGTGATGTCGGGACGCTTCGACACCGACGGCGCACGCACCGCACTCACCGAGGCGCTTGCGACCGGCCGCGCCCTCGACCAGGCGCGCAAGTGGATCGCTGCACAGGGGGGCGACCCGAAGATCGTCGACGATTACTCGCTGCTCCCCCAGCCGACCCGCGTCGTCGAAGTCAAGGCTCCGGCCAGCGGCTTCATCCAGAAGATCGACACCTATCAGGCCGGCATGTTCACCGTCGACCTCGGCGCCGGCCGCAAGAAGGCCGACGACGAGATCGATTACGCGGCCGGCGTGATGTTCGACCGCAACGTGGGCGACCCGGTGCGGGCCGGCGAGGTGATCGCGCGGATTCAGCTCGGCAAACGCGACGGCGATGCCGGCGAGCTGAGCTCGCGTTTCCTGACCTTCGTCGAGATCGGCGACGTCCAGCCGGAGCCGCGGCCGCTGATCCACGAGCACCTGACCTAGGCGATGAAAGCTGTCGTCCTTCTGAGCGGCGGCCTCGACTCGGCCACCGTGCTCGCGATCGCGCGCAGCGAGGGGCGTGAGTGTCACGCCCTCTCCATCGTTTACGGCCAGCGGCATGGGATCGAGCTCGAGGCGGCCCGCCGCGTCGCCGATGCGCACGGTGCAGCGCAGCACGTCGTCCACTCACTCGACCTCCGCGTCTTCGGCGCGAGCGCTCTCACCGCCGACATCGACGTCCCGAAGGACGCGCTCGGCCATGAGGGGATCCCGGTCACGTACGTCCCGGCGCGCAACACGATCTTCCTGTCACTCGCCCTCGGCTTCGCCGAAGCGATCGGGGCGGAAGAGATCTGGCTCGGCGTCAACGCGCTCGACTACAGCGGCTACCCCGACTGCCGGCCGGACTTCATCGCCGCCTTCCAGAGGGTGATCGACACCGGGACGAAGAGCGGCGTGGAGCGCGGGGAGCCGCGCGTCATCGCTCCGCTGCTCCACCTGACGAAGGCGGACATCATCCGCCGCGGCGCCGCGCTCGGCGTCGACTACGCGATCACGCATTCCTGCTACGACCCCGCTTCCGACGGCGCCGCCTGCGGCCATTGCGACTCGTGCCTCCTTCGGAAACGCGGCTTCGAAGAGGCCGGCGTGGCAGACCCGACGCGGTACGCGTGACGTTTCACCACCGAGGCACAGAGGACACAGAGGTGCACAGAGGCCTTAGAGCTGGGACAGAATCCTCGCCAGAGTCGAGACCAAAGGTCGCGGCAGCGCGACACCCTCTGTGCTCCTCTGTGTCCTCTGTGCCTCTGTGGTGAACAGTCACCTCGAAGAATTCGCAAGACGCTCCCTTTGTCATACTCCCCGGCGCGCATGCTGAGAATCACCGAAATCTTCTTCTCGATTCAGGGCGAGTCGTCGCACGCCGGGCGTCCCTGCGTTTTCGTCCGGCTGACCGGCTGCAATCTTCGCTGCCGGTGGTGTGACTCCGAGTACACGTTCACGGGTGGGGAGCGCGTCGAGCTCGAGGACGTCCTTGCGGAAGTGCGGAAGTACGGGTGCAAGCTCGTCGAGGTCACCGGGGGCGAGCCGCTCGCGCAGCGCGAGGCCTTTCCGCTGATCGAACGGCTCTGTGACGACGGGTACGAGGTGCTGATCGAGACCTCGGGCTCGATCGCCACGGCGCCGGTCGACCCGCGCGCGAAGCTCATCCTCGACGTGAAATGTCCCGGCTCCGGCGAAGTGGAGAAGAACCACTGGCCGAACCTCGACCGGTTGCGCCCGCACGACGAGCTGAAGTTCGTGATCGCCGACCGCACCGACTACGAGTGGTCGCGCGACCTCGTGCGTGCGCGCCAGCTCGATCGCCAGGCCGTGCACTTCTCTCCCGTGTGGAGTGAGCTCGACCTGAAGACCCTCGCCGAGTGGATCCTCGCCGACCGGCTCGACGTCCGCCTCCAGACCCAGCTCCACAAGCACATCTGGGGACCGAACGTGCACGGAGTCTAGGAGGGAGGTCAGTGGTCAGTGGTCAGTGGTCAGTGGTCAGTGGCCAGTGGTCAGTGGTCAGTGGTCAGTGGCCAGTGGTCGCCGTGCATGACACGAGTCCCTTGTGTCAGCCGCCCTTGGCGCCCCTTCCGCGCTCTGTCATCCTTCGGCACATGAAACCGACACTCGACCACATCGGGATCGCGGTGAAGTCGATCGAGGCCGCGAGCCTCTACCGCGCCCTCGGCCTCACCGTCGACCACGTCGAGACCGTGGAGAGTCAGGGCGTGAAGACGGCGTTCCTCTCCGTCGGCGACTCGAACCTCGAGCTCCTCGAGCCGACCGGCCCCGGCTCCCCCGTCGCGAAGTTCATCGAAAAGCGCGGCGAGGGGATCCACCACCTCTGCTTCCGCGTGAAGGACATCGACGCCCAGGTCGCCGCCCTCCGGGAGCAGGGCTTCCGCCTCATCAACGAGTCGCCGGTGCCGGGGGCGCATGGCTGCCGGGTCGCGTTCCTGCACCCCGCCGCGGCGAACGGCGTGTTGATCGAGCTCAGCGAGAAGGTCGAATGATCGAAGGATTCGCGCCGAACGCGCTGGTGATCGTGAACCTCGTCAACCCGAAGGAGAAGTTCTTCGGGGTGCTGACGTCGCTCTCCGCCGCCGGCGCCACCATGCGGGCGATCAACCTCGACTCGTTCGACGACTGGGTCCGGCAGATCGCCCGCACGGGCGACCAGGAGGAGATCCACCCGATCACGATGTTCGTCCCGCTGTTCCGGGTCGAGCGGATCTTCCTCGACGAGGCCTCCGGGTCCATCCGGTCTTACGGAGAGCGTTTCGAGGAGATCACCGGGAACGGCGTGGCCGTTCAGTTCGGCATCGCCGAGGACGGTGGGCACGGCCGCTCCGTATAATCCGCGGCGCTCAACCACTGGAGGATTCCGTGTCATCGAAAACGTTCCGCATCATCGTCCTGGCCGCGCTGGCGCTCGCGCTCTTCGGCGCCTGCAAAGGTGAGAAGGCCGCCGAGTCCGACCCGTTCAGCTTCGTCGTCTATCCGAACTCCCGTTACCTCGGGCAGCTGACCGACATGACCAAGGCCGCGCACAAGATCATCGACCCGAACGGCGTCGTCCCCGCGACCGCGGCCTACGACACCGAAGCTCCGGTCGAAGAGGTCGCACGCTTCTACGCGAACGAGTACGGCTACGAGCTCGCGCCCGAGCCGCCGGTCACGCTGACGAACAAGCCGAAGGCGTACTTCCGGAACGGCGACCTCAACGCCGACACGAAGGGGATCGAGGAACTGCTGAAGAAGTTGAACCTCGGCACCGACGTCTCGAAGGCCGTCGGCACCTACCGTGCCGCCGAGATCGAGGCGAAGGCCAACCGCCCTCGCGTCACCGTCCAGCGCCCGTACTTCGACGTCACGAAGTCGGAAGTCGTCGATCGGACCTACATCCTGATGTCGCGGTAGGGAACCGGAGAGCGGACTTCAGTCCCGCTGCGGTCGGCGAGTCATTTCAGCGGACTACACCCGTTCCGGACTTCAGTCCGCCCTCCGCTCCCTCCTCACATCCCGTCGAGCAGCGAGCGCAGTCTCGCTTTGCGCCTTTCCGCCGCAGCTGCGAGGCGGGCGTCATCGAGCGGCACCACCGGTTCGACCACCGCGCCGGGGAACGACACGGTCGGCGTGTTCTCCTGCACGATCGTCGCGGAGTCGCCGCCGGTCGCCGCGATGCCGAGCGCGACGATCCTTCGCAACGTCAGCCGCTCGAGCACTTCCTTCACTGATCTGGCGCGCATGGTCCGGTCCTCCTCGAGCATCGAGACGAGCACGTCCTGCAGATTGCCGGGCAGCATCGCATGAGTCTGGACGACGTCGCGGACGCGCACGCTCTGGTGCTTCGAGATCACACCGGTGATCCCTTCCGCGCGGAACAGGTCCTCGCCGGTGAGGCAGTAATAGAGGATCAGCCCGATCGAGTAGATGTCGCTGCGCTCGTCGAGCTTCGACCCGGTGATCTGCTCGGGACTCATGTAGAACGGCGTCCCGACGATCGCACCCGACTGCGTGAGGTTGGGGTCTTCCGCCGCCCGCGCGAGACCGAAATCCATCACGAAGACGTCCCCCTCACCGTCGACCATCACGTTCTCCGGCTTGAGGTCGCGATGGATGATTCCCCTGCCGTGCGCGTGCGCGACGGCGCGGCAGATCTCACCGACGATCGAGATCGCGTCTTCCTGCGGCAGCGCCTGCCGGCGCCCGATGATGGCGCGGAGCGTGTTGCCGTCGATGTAGTCCATCGAGAAATACGGGAACGGCCCCGCCTGTCCGACTTCATGCACCGAGACGATGCGCGGGTGCCGCAGGCGTGCGGCGATCTTCGCCTCACGGCGGAATCGGTCGATGAACTGCGCTTCCTTCGCGCGCGCCTCGGGGACGATCTTGAGCGCAACGTAGCGGTCGAGCGTCAGCTCGCGCGCCTTGTAGACGTTTCCCATCCCGCCGCGGCCGAGGAGCGACTCGACGACGTAACGATCGGCGAACGCCTGGCGAACGGCGTCGAGCTCCGGGTCGACACCGGTCTTGGTGACGGTCGCATCGAGAGCACCGCCACACCCGTCGCAGAAGCGCGCGGCGTCGCGATTCTCGCGTCCACACAAATTGCAGATCATCGGTAGTCTCCTGCCTCGATGGGATCAGCCGCGCGCAGATAGAAGTAGGCGATCGTCCCGAAGAAGATCGCGCAAAGGAGGACCTGCAGCAGCAAAGGGTTGTGTACGGTGGAAACGAGGGCGGTCCACGCTCGCGGAGACGCTTCGGCGAGCAGGTCGCCCAGGGCATCGCGGAACGCGCGGGGCCTCGTGGTCACTGCGAGGGCACCCAGCACGAGGAATGCGACCGATCCGACGGCGCGCGGCGCACGCGTGCGCTTCCATGCGCTTCCGACCTCGCGTCCGGTTGCCGCGCCGACGACACTGAAGAAGACGATCAGGACCAGAACGGCCGCTTCGAGACCGGCGAACACCTTCCATGGTTGAGGGCTGAGCATCCACCCGAAAGTGATGACCGGCAGTGTCGAGAGGTGAATCACCGCAAGCGCAACGGCGATCCCGACCGCTTCACCAACGAAGCGCGTACGCGGGTCGACAGGAGCAGCCTCGAAGAGGTCGGTAACCTGCACGTACTCGCCCCAGACCTGCTTCGGCCCCACGAGCGCCTGGGACGCGGCGGCGAGGATCAACGCGTGGATGATGTAGATCGCCGAGAACATCACGGCAAAAGGCCGGATGGCGAATTGGCCCGCACCCAGCCACTCGACTCCTGCGGTGATGGCCGCACCCACCATCGGCACCAAGACGCAGAACACGGCGAGGCCGTAGACCCAGTCGGCGGAGCGAACGCCGTTGAGCAGGCGGTAACGGGCAAGGGCTAGGCTGCGCATCGTCGCCTCATCATCCAGGCAGCGGCCGCGAGCAGAAGCGCGCACTCGACGATTCCGAGGGCGACGCTCACGGCTCCGAAATGTTCGTACTGCCACAAGAACGTTCCGATTGTGATGGCCCATGCCGGGATCAGCATCGTCGGGACTGCGGCGATGGAGACCATCGCAATGCCGGCACCTGCGGATGCTCCGCAGATCAGCAGCAGCTGAACGGCAAAGAGGTGAACCGGGATGGGGCCGCTGTCGTTGCTCAGGAGCATTACCGGCGACCAGCCGGTCACCCCAAGAGCAGCGACACTCACGAAGATGTACGCGACTGCAAAGCCGGCGATCGACATGACGACCGCAAAAGCCCATGCACTCCCGACGACGTTTCCAGTCCGCGTCGCGAGAAGGATCGATCCGAGCGCGCCATTCGACGCCTCGCGGGCAAACGAGTAAAAGCCGGCAGCGGAGGCGCCGATCGCAACGACGACAGCGAGGGCCACACCCATGCCGTCGAACCCGGAAGCGGCGTTGCTTCCGATCGCCAGAGGGAACGTCAACGTGCCTCGTGCTGCGTGCTCAGCCACGAAGATGAGCATGGGCGTCAGGAGGAGGAGTGCCGGCCCCGCAATCAGTCCGACGAGCCATCCCTCCCGCAGATGCTTGAGATAGAGATACCTGAGGAGCGCTCTCATGATGCCTGCTCCACCTCTTCCTCGACGATCTTCGCGAACTCCTGCTCGAGGCTCGATCGCAACGGAGTGAGCTCGCAGACAGCCGCCCCGCGGGAGACGAGCTCCGCAATCCAGCGTGCGCGCTCGACGGCCGAGAGCTCGCCTTCGAAGTCGAGCGTGTTCGGTCCGGCTGCGATCACTTCGCCCCGGACGCCCGACGGGAGCGAGATCTCGCCCCCGGCGGTCGTGAGACGCCAGCGGGTCGTCGCCTTCATCTGCTTCCGGAAGCCGTCGATGTCGCCCGAAAAAATGACGCTGCCGTTGCGGATCACGACGAGGTCGTCGCAGATCTCCTCGAGATCGGCGAGCACGTGCGAGGAGAGGAAGACCGTCTTGCCGCGCTCGCGCAGGATCCGCAGCAGTTCCTTCAACTCGACCCGCGCATGAGGATCGAGGCCGGCCGCCGGCTCGTCGAGCAGGAGGAGATCCGGATTGTGGATCAGCGCGCGGGCGAGGCCGACGCGCTGCTGCTCGCCGCGCGACAGCCCTTTCAGCCGCCGGTCGGCCAGCGCTTCGGTCCGCGTCAGCTGCAGCGCAGTCGCGACCCTCTTGTCCCTTTCGCCGTGTGCGATGCCGTACAGCTCAGCGAAGATGCCGAGGAATTCGCGCAGCGTCAGCTTCGACGGGAGCTCGAAGATGTCGGGCAAAAACCCGATCCGGTGCCTGATCGAGTACGTCTCCCGCCGCGTGTCGAGACCGAAAACCCTGCACGCGCCGTCGTCTGCCGGCATCAGCGTCGAGACCACCTTCAGTGTCGTCGTCTTGCCGGCGCCATTCCGGCCGATGAAGCCGGTGATCGTTCCTTCCGTCACGGTGAACGACGTGTCCCGCAGGGCGGTCACGCTGCCGTAGCGCTTGAGAAGGTTTTCCGCGACGATTGCATGCTCGGTCATCACTTCTTCTCCTCGAAGCTGACGATGATCTCGGCGGCCTGCCCCGGTTCCAGCGCCTTCGCCGGCTCGGCGGTCAGCACCATCAGCCCGCCGCGGCTCAGTTCCGCAGCAAACTTGTCGGGGATCTCGAACGAGCCGATGCCGCTCGAGAAGATGGCGGAGCGGAGCGGCCGTGTTCCCCAGGCGTTTGCAAGCACTTCGGTGGACGCCTCGGTCGCGACCGTCATCCGCGTGATGCCAAGGTTTCCGTGGAGGGTCGACCTCACCTTCGTCCCAGGCGCGACTCCATCCGGCGGCACAGACACGAGGCAGGTCAGCTGCCCATCGACCGTCGGCGTCATCCACGCATGAATCGAGGCGATCTGCCCGGCTCGAAAGCGGGACCCCGCCGGCTCGCGCCACTCGAACTGGGTAAGCGCCAACGGCTCATGCCGAAACAGCCTCACCCTCGTCCCCTCGGCCATGTGGACCCATTCGCTGACGGGTGTGCCGTTCTCGTCGACGTACCAGAGGTCGCCGCTGCCCATGGACGGTCGGAACATCCGGTTCGCGATCGTCACGCGTCCCTTGCGTGGATCGTCGAGGCGGACCTCGCCGTAGAACTTCTGCCCTCCGGCAAACCACGTCGCCGCCGCGTACTCCACGTCCGCCGGCGCGTCGTATTCGATCACCAGTCGGCCACTCTCCGCCGACACGACGTTCACCCTAGCGGAGGGTCGAAGCTCACGACGGAGCCAGGAGCGTTCCGCCGTTTCCCAACCGGCACCGAGTGGTCTCGCACCGAAGCCGATCGGAGTGGTGGAGCTACGAATCTCAGAGGTACGTCGTCTCCAGGGGTCGACTTTGGCGAAGACGGCGGTCGCTCGCAGGGTCGGATCGACCGGGGGAGCGGCCAGAGGAACCGCGCCGCCATTCACGACGCGTCGCCGGTGCACCGAGATGCCGTCGCCACGGTCCGCGAACGAGTCGATGATGTCGGTCCCCGGCTGCAGACGGACCCAGTCTCTTGCCAGCAAAGCCGCCAGCACTGCCCCGAGGACCAGGACGGCCATGGTCCATCGTGGAACACGGCGTGCGCTCAACCATGCGGCGATCGAGAACAGCAACAGGACTGCGCCCGCAAAGAGCGACCGAAAGGTCCAGAAGATCGCCCTTGCCGACCAACGCCTTTCGGTCGTCAGTCGGACGGACTCGAGTCTCGTCGGCGCACCGGGCAGCGGCTGCTCGAGGAGAGCCGCGTTCGCGAGCCACGCGGCGTCGTCGTCATACACGACGGGCGGAGGATTCGCGCCGACTGTCGCGCTCCCACTCCGCGCGCGCCATCCCACGGGAGCCTTGACCGCGGTGCCACGTCCGCTGAACGGCCATGGCACGACGTACTGGACGACGCCGGGCGTGAACTCGACCGGCAGCAGTATTCGCTGGTCAACCGGCAGCGACTCAGGTGCCGAAGGAAAACCGATGAACGCCACGAGCACTCCGGAGCCGACGATCGCTTCGCGGACGCGCGGCGGGAGGCCCTGCCATTCATCGACGGGCAGCGCGACTGCACTGAACCCCTGGTACCATTGCGCCGAAGCACCGAGCTCGCCCAGCTTCAGCACGATCGGATCGAGGCCGAGCACGCGGAAACCGGAAGCAGTGCCAATCAGCAGCGGGCGCCTGTTGCTCCAGGGCGGAATGCCGGCCGACTTCTCCGCGACGATCTCGAAAGCCGCGTCGCGCCACTCGATGACGACCTCCCGGTTGAACGGCACCGCAGGGCTGCGCCACCCTCCCGGCGGCTCGATTCGCGACCACGATTCGAACCGCCACCGTTCGCCGGGCGCCAGCTTCGCGCGCGAGACGACCGGGCCATCGCCAGTCTCGTTCGTACCGACCGCATAGTGCCACCCGATGTAGCCGTTGAAGCTCCGCGGCGCCATTGCGCGGAGCTCGATTGGTGCGTTCCATGTCGGGATGTAGGGCCCGGGGTAGCCGAGAGTGATCTCGACGTCCGGGAGCGCCGCGCGCGGCGCTTTCACGACCGTTCGCCACGGCGACCCGATGACGACCGTCGCAGTCGCGACCGTGATGAGGACGAACAACGCCACACGACGTCTCATACCGACCTCGGGCTTCATCAAATGGCGAGTGACGAAAGCGTACACCCGCGCCGATCAGGGTGCGCCGCCCGCGCGCGGAAGTCGTGTCGGTTTTCTCGGGATTTCGTGGAGACGGCGGAACGGGGTGGCCGAAGGCCGAAATGACTATCGAGGCCGCGAAGATCGCGCTCGCACTCGCGTGACCGTCGTCGTGCCGCTCCCGAACCTGAAAAGGAGCATGGCGTCACCGAGCGTGATGCTGGCACCGTCTCTCAGTTCTTCCTGAGCGGAGACCTGGCGCCCGTCCAGAAACGTGCCGTTCTTGCTCTCGAGGTCGACGAGTTGCGCAGCGCTGCCGTCGACCACGATCTGCGCGTGGCGGCGTGACACTGTCCGGTCGTCGATCTCGATGTCAGCGGCCGGATCGCGGCCGAGGACGTTCACCCCCGGCCGCAAGGAATGCGCGTTGCCGCGGAACACGACGCTCGCCATCGCACGCGGCTCGGCAGCCGTTGCCGAACCGCAGAACGCGTAGCCGTATCCGTGGATGGTGCGGACGAACTGCGAATTCTTCGGCGTGTCGCCGAGCGCCGCGCGAACCTCGTTCACCAACCCCGCAAGGTTCGACTCCTCGACGTACGTGTCCGGCCAGACGGCGTCCAGCAGCTCTTTCTTCGCGATCGCGCGCGGTGCGGCTTCGATCAGGAGCTCGAGGAGGCGAAACGCCTTCGGCGGCAGGTGAGCCGGCACCCCGGCGGCGAGGAGCTCGCGGCAGTCGGAGTCGAAGACGAACCGGCCGAACGAGACGCGCATGTGAATGAGGATAGGACGAATGGAACGAATAGGACCTATGGGACCGATGGGACCAATAGGAACGATAGGACCGATGGGACCCCACCCCCCGCGCAAGAGCTCTTCTTCGGGCGGGTGGGTCCTATCGGTCCTATCGGTCCTATCGGTCCTATTCTCCTATCGAAACTTCTTGTTGAGCCGGTCGCGCGCCACGCCGTCCACCCGAGTGAGCAGCGGCGCGAGGACCTCGCGCTGTTTTTCGACGAGCTGCGTGATGCCGCTGCCCGCGAGCGCCATCATCGCGGACATCTCCTCGGTGCTGAAGGTCGCCCCTTCGCCGGTTCCCTGCAGCTCGACGAAGCGTCCCTTGCCGGTTGCGACGACGTTCATGTCGACGCCCGCCTTCGAGTCCTCGGCGTAGTTCAGGTCGAGGACCGCCCCGCCGTTGATCATGCCGACCGAGATTGCGGCAACGAAGTCGACGATCGGCCAGCTCGCCATGTTGCCGTCGACGTACAGCCGCCCGAGCGCGGTCACGAGCGCGACGTACGCGCCGGTGATCGACGCGGTGCGCGTGCCGCCGTCCGCCTGGATCACGTCGCAGTCGATCCACACCGTCCGCTCGCCCATCAGTTCGGTCTTCACTGCCGCCCGGAGAGCGCGACCGATCAACCGCTGGATCTCCATCGTGCGGCCGCCCTGCTTCCCTTTCGCCGCTTCACGCTCGACCCGCTCGCTCGTCGCGCGCGGCAGCATCCCGTACTCGGCGGTCACCCACCCCTTGCCCGAGCGGTAGAGGAACGGAGGCACCTTCTCCTGGATCGACGCGGTGCAGATCACGCGCGTGTCGCCGACCTCGATGAGGACCGAGCCTTCCGCGTGCTTCGTGAAGTTGGGAGTGATGATCACCGGCCGCATCTCGTCTGCGGCGCGGCCGTCCACACGCGGTTTCACCTGGCTCATGCGTCCACTTTCTCTTCGATCTGTACGCCTTTCGGCACGACGACGATCCCGGACTCGGTGACCGTGAACCGCTGCCGGTCGTGCTCGAGGTCGTAGCCGATGGTGGTCCCCGGCGGGATCTTCACGCCTTTGTCGACGATGGTCCGCCGGATCTTGCAGTGGCGCCCGACCTCGACGCCGTCCATCAGGATCGACTCGTCGACGTCCGCATAGGAGTTGATGCGGACGCGCGGGTGCAGGACGCTCCGGTTGATCGTGCCGCCCGAGATGATCGAGCCGTCGGACACGAGCGAGTCGGTCGCGATCCCGATCCGCTGCGACTTCGAGTCGGCGAAGACGAACTTCGCCGGCGGCAGGTGCATCGGCGCCGACACGAACGGCCAGCGAGCGTTGTAGAGGTTGAACATCGGCGTGACCGATACGAGGTCGAGCGCGGCCGCGAAGAACGAGTCGATCGTTCCGACGTCGCGCCAGTAGCCGCGGTTGTGCTCCTGCTCGCCCGGAATCACGTTCTCCGCGAAGTCGTACGCGTGGACCTTCATCCGCGGGTACATCTCCGGAATGATCTCCTTGCCGAAGTCGACCCCTGCGTTCCGCAGCGCGTTCCGCTGAAGGACGTCGATCATCACGCTCGCCTTGAAGATGTAGTTGCCCATCGAGGCGAGGACCATGTTCGGCTTGTTGGGCATCGTCTTCGCGCCGGTCTTCGGCTTCTCGACGAAGCCGGTGACGCGAAAGTCGTCGTCGATCTCGACGATGCCGAACTGGTGTGCTTCTTCGAGCGGCACCGGGATCGTCGCAATCGTCAGGTCGGCGTCGCTGTCGATGTGCTCCTGCAGCATCTGGTTCACATCCATCTTGTAGATGTGATCGCCACCGAACACGCAGACGTACTCGGGACGCTCGTCGAAGATCAGCTCGAGGTTCTGGTAGACGGCGTCGGCGGTGCCGCGGAACCAGAACGGCCCTTTGCGCATCTGCGCCGGGACGACGTCGACGTACTGGCCGATCTCCGGCACCAGCCGCCAGGTGCGGGTCACGTGCTCGATCAGCGAGTTCGATTTGAACTGCGTCAGGATCTTGATCTTGAAGAAGCCGGAGTTGATGAAGTTGTTGATGACGAAGTCGATGATGCGGTAGCGGCCGCCGAACGGCACGGCGGGCTTGGCGCGATCGCGCGTGAGCGGAAAGAGGCGTTCCCCCATTCCTCCCGCGAGGATCATCGTCAGGACGTTACGTCGCGCTAGTGTTCCGTACATGGGCCCCTCTTCCGGTGGATTCTTTCTGAAGACGGCGGGCGAAGCAATTCCGTGACCATGAAATGCGGCCACACAGGCCGCGCCGCTGCCGTATAAACTTCCGCGAAATGGCGGAGAAGGACTACTACGAGCTCCTCGGAGTCGGCAAGTCAGCGTCCGAGGACGAGATCAAGAAGGCCTATCGCAACCTTGCGAAGAAGTTCCACCCCGACAAGAACAAAGGAAACAAGGAAGCCGAGAGCCGCTTCAAGGAGATCTCGGAGGCCTACGCCGTCCTGTCCGACAAGGAAAAGCGCGCCCAGTATGACCGCCTCGGACGCGATGCGTTCGGCCCCGGCGGCCAGAATCCGTTCGCCGGCTTCGATTTCTCCCAGTTCATGGGCGGTGCCGGGGCCGGAGCCGGTGCCGGACGCGGGCGCCGCGCGGGACATGCAC
>JBAQWH010000041.1:0-7865 GCA_049298815.1 Thermoanaerobaculia bacterium
CCGTCGAGGTGCGCGAGCTTCGGGTCGCTCGGGTCGCTCACGACGGCCGGCCGCAGCCAGGTGTTCGCCTCGTCGCCGCCTGTCGGGATCATCGGGAGGAAGCCGCCGAGCCAGGCTGCGTAGCGGACCGGAGTCATCACGCGCCGCATGGCGTCGGCCTCGGCGAGACAGGGGGAGAGGAAGTCCTCGCCGGACGGCTCGTAGTCGATCGGACAGTCACGATCGCGCTCGTAGAAAGCCAGCGCGCGGTTTTTCAGCAGCCTGGCGAACTCGTCCCCGCCCGAGCCGGAGTCGATCATGAGGCCGAGGCCGAACGCGGTCTGGCTGTGCTCCCCCGAGCGAACGGGATGGGTCAGCTTCGGGATCCAGGTCGCCACCCGCTCGACCGCTGCCGCTTCGAGCGGCTTGATCGCGGTGTAGAGCTTCTGCGCGAACGGGTCGTCCCACTGATGCAGCTCGGCCGAGAGCTGGAGGAGCCACGCGAGGCCATAGGGACGCTCGAAGCTCGCGCGGCCCGGCCCCTTCAGGTACGCGACTTCCTGCACGACGTTTGCCGGCGTGAGGCTCTTCTCGAGCGCAGCCCGCACCTTCGCGGCGAACGGCGCATCGGGATACTGGCGGGCGAGCCGCGCCAGCAGCCAGTGACCGTGGACCGACGAGTGCCAGTCGTAGCAGCCATAGAACGCCGGGGTCAGCTTCCGCGGAGGAAGGGCGTCCCTGTCCGACTGCATCGTGTGCGCAATCTTGTTGGGGTACTCGAGATGGACGCAGGCGAGGGCGAGCTCGGCGAAGCGCCCGGCAGCGGCCTGGTCGAAAGCCGGCTGCGCTGAGAGGGAGGTCGCGGTGAGGAGGAGAAGAGCGGTCGTCAGACGCCTCAACATGCGAGGAGTCTAGCGCGGCGCGCTGCGGCGGTGTTCGCCGACCGCAGCATCTACATGATCTTCGTCGCCAGCCAGATGATCAGGGCAAGCGCGATGATCGCGATGACGATGAACGTGACGGCGCTCGACTTCGTCGATGCGCTGCTCACCGTTTCGTAGACGACGCGGCGTTCGGTGTGCTGTTCGTGCTCTTCAGGTGTTGCCATGAGGTGTGACAGGAGCAACCTCGGTGCCACGGATCAGCCCGCGGGACGCCACGGCGAAGATCGGGATGCCGAACGCGCTCACGACCGCGGCCACCCCGAAGGCGAAGCCGAGTCCCTGCCTGTCGCCCATCGCCCCGATCGCGAGCGATCCGAGCGCGATTCCGGCGTCGAACGCGAGGACGAAGGAGCCGAAGGTCCGTGCACGCCGGTCGGCGTCCGTGTGCTCGAGGAGGAACGTCATGATCGCCGGGAAGGTGTTGCCGAAACCGGCGCCGAACAGCGTGGCCGAGAGGATGATCAGCCACGCCTGCTGAGCGACCGCGAGGATTCCGAGGGAGACGGTGATCAGTCCGAGGGAGGGATAAAGCACCGCCCGAATGCCGAAGCGGTCGCCGAGGTGCGACGTCGTCAGCCGGACGAGGACATTCGCCGCGGCGAACGCGGTGAAGAATAGCGAGGGAGGGTGGATGCCGCGCTGCTCGGAGAGCATCGCAGCGTAGCTCGTTACCCCGCCGTACCCGAACGCCGCCATCGTCAGGGTGAGGGCGACCCGCAGCACGCGCACGTCCCACAACTCGCCGAACGAGAGCTTGAGTGCAGTGCGCGTGTGCGGTGCGACCGAGAGCCGCGACGACCAGACCGCCATCAGCAACGAGAGGACTGCGAGCTCGCCGCACAGAGCAGTCCAGCCGAATCGCCGGTAGAGCTCCAGCCCGACCATCGGCGCGGTGGCGATGGCTGCGAGTCCGGCCAGTCCGAAGTAGGCGAGCCCCTGCACCCGCCTCGACACCGGAATCACGTCCGACGCGATCGCCGAATTGGACGACAGGATTCCCGACCAGAGCGCGCCGTGGACGATGCCGACGAGCAGCACGACCTTCATGTCCGTGACCAGCCCGTACGCCGCCGAGAAGAGGATGAAGAGCGCGGACGCCGACACGAGCATCCGCTTCCGCCCGATCGCGTCCGCGATGCTTCCCATGACCGGTGCCGCGATCGCGCTCGCAAAGGTGTAGACCGCGAGAAACGAGCCGGCGGCGGCGAGGTTGCCCCCGAGGTCGCGAATCCGGTACGGGATCACCGGCAGCAGCTGGAACGCCGAGAAGAATGCCAGGAAGCCGAAGAGCCACAGGCCGATGAACCGCTGCGTGAAAAGACGATCCGACATCGAAGAGGCGATTGTAGGGGAGTGAGCGGAAAGGGCGGTCCCCGAGGAAAACGGAAGAACCCCTCATCCGCCTTCGGCACATTCTCCCCGCTGCAGCGGGGAGAATGCGATCGATCAGGGTCGCTCCCCGAGGAACCCGAGGAACCCGAGGAACCCGAGGAACCTACGCAACCCCCACCTGCCCTCGGACCGACAACCGATACAATGCCGCCCCAGCTCGAGTAAGCGTGTGAGGGGTTCGATGGACGACACGGTGAAGCGCAACCTCATTGCTCAGTGGGCGTTCGACACGCGCCCGATCCTGCTGCGTTTTCATCTCTGGCTCGAGGACGTCGAAGTCGAGCGTTCGCAGACCGAGCCGGTGTCGCATTACAGCTTCACGCCGCGCGGCATCTCCCGATGCCTCGCGATGACCTCGGCCGTCACGGCCCTCGGCACGCAGCTCTACGGCGGCTTCGGCGGCGGCGCCGGGAAGGACAAGTCGACCTACAACCAGGTCAAGAAGGCTGCCGACGCGATCAGCGCCTACGTCATGAGCGAGGGGCTCTGGACCCTCACCCGGACGCTCCCCGAGAACCACGCGATCATGGTCAGCCTCGGCGAAGGGCTCATGCCGAAGGCCGGCGAGACGCCCGAGATGGGAGCGAACCCGCTCCTCGGATTCGGCCGGGTGTATGCCCGCCCCGAAGTCGCCCGGATGGTCGACCGCCGCGTCCACCGCCTCCTCAATGAGCCGGGACACACGTTCGAGCAGTTCTACGGCTGGCTGCTCGACCGCGGGATCACCGTCTGGGGCGCCGCCGTCGACACCCTCGAGTGCACCTCCCGCTTCGTCGAGGGGCACGAGACCGGCCCGATGGCGGTGCTGCACCTGTTCGACTCGCCTCTCACGATCGCGCGCCCCTACGAGTCGTACATGGGCGTCCTGACGGTCCCGAGGGCGGTCACCGAGGCGGCCTCGCGCGCCTCGGTGCTGCTCGATTACCGGACGCCGCGCAGCCAGGTCGTCGAGGCGATCGAGGCGGCCTATCCCGGAATCGAGAGGAAGAACATCCACGTCTGGACCCTGCGGGGGAAGAGCCGCGAGGCGCGCCTCAGCGAGCTCTGGGCCGAGTGGGAGGGGCTTGGCGCGCATCTCGTCGAAGACGGCTGGAAGGCCCCCAGCGGGATTGGCGTCTTCACCGACTCCGGAACCTATGCCCCGACCTTCCTCGTCGGTTACTGGCAGGACGCCGAAGGAACTGGGCACGTCTTCCTCTGCGACGGGTATGCAGCCTCCGCCGAGGCGATGCAGGCCGCGAGTCTCTCGGAAGTCCTGCAGGTCGACTCGTCGATGGCGGTCTTCTCGTCCACGTTCAAGATGTCATGCTCCGACGAGCTGCGGCTCATGCGGCTCAATCCGGACGCGCCCGACTTCGCTGCGCGCGTCGCCGAGATCACGGGTGACGGGGGTGAAGCGGCGGTGGAGACGTACCGGGCGGCGATCCTCGAAGCGGTCGAGTCCAACGTCCCGCTCAAAGGTCGCGTCCTCCGGGCCGATGACCTTCTTCCCGAGAAGAACTGGAGCGTGCTCGGCAGCATCGGATTCATGAGCGACGACCCCTACACGGGCGCTCCCGGCGTCGAGAAGCTGGGTGAAGACCTCTACCGGGTGACGGCGCTGCTCGCAACGCGCGACGCAGGCTCACGAATCCGTTTCACGTTCCGCCTCATGGAGCCCAAGGAGACCGCCTGGCAGGTCTTTTCCCCGCTGCTCGTGCGTTTCGTGAACGGTGTCGACCACACGCGGCGGCCGGTGAAGGTGTCGGACTCCGGACGCATCCGCAACGAGCTCCAGACGATGTTCTCGCAGTCGCTCGAACACGACGGGGACACCATCCGCGTCCACTTCGACCGGGTCGACGAGATGGTCGTCCCGCGCGAGACGCAGGACAAGATCCGGGTCGTGCTCGAGTGGTACAAGGAGAACCATCCGGTCTGGTTCAAGTGGCTCGAGATCGCCTAGTGGGCCGGAAGGGCTGAACCGGCAGCTGACTGGGTCTCGGCGGAGTGAGCTGCGTTGCGCCTCCTCGACGTAGTCACCGCCATGCCTGAGTCGGCGCGCCATCCCAGAATGTTCCCTCCCGCGCGCACGTTTGTCCCTCCGCAATGAATACCAGAAGAGCTGCGAAGTACGGGTTCTGCTCCGGTGTCCGGATCGCCGACCTGAAGGTCAAGCGGTTCGCCGCGGGCGGCGGCCGCGGCGCCATCCTCGGGCAGGTCGTTCACAACGAACGCGTCGTCCAGGAGATGGAGAACCTCGGCGTCGGGACCGTCGACGAGATCGCCGACGTCCAGGAACCGACCGTCGTCTTCTCCGCGCATGGAGTTCCGCCTTCCTTTCACGAGGACGCGAAAGCGCGCGGCCTCAAGGTGCTCGACACCACGTGCAAGTTCGTCTACGACATCCACCGCGAGTCGAAACGGGCTCTCGAGGACGGCTGTCACCTCGTCTTCATCGGCGATCCCGAGCATCGCGAAGTCATCGGCTACACCAAGGACATCGATCCGTCGCGGTACCACGTGATTCTCACGATCGAGGAAGCCGAGGCCGTCAACTGGGCAGCGTACGACCGGATCAAGGTCTTCTACCAGACGACGCTGAACGCCGATGAGTACGAGTCGGTCGTCCGGATGATCGAGCGTCGTTCGAAACAGCTCGAGCGGGGCGACACGATCTGCTACGCGACGAAGGAGAACCAGGAAGCGGCGCGCGAGCTCGCAGACGACCCGGAGGTCGACGTCATCCTGGTCATCGGCGGCAAGAAGAGCGCGAACACCCGCCATCTGTGGGACATCTGTCACGAAGCGAAACGGTCTTACCTCATCCAGGGGGTGAGCGACCTCGACCCGGCCTGGTTCAAGGACGTCAAGCTCGTCGGTCTGACGGCGGGCTCATCGACCCCGGACTACGTCATCGAAGAGGTTGAGGCCGCCTTGCAGTCGATGTGAATACGTTTCGGCTTTGAAGCGTTTTACGACCCGATCATGAAAATTATTCGCACCCTTGCAGTCGCGGCCGTCGTGACGCTCGCCTCCATGTCGGTGGCGTCAGCAGCCGACCTCAACTGTCAGGGCCCGGCCAACGTGGAGGACTTCCGGTACTCCTGGCGCGTGCGCGGCGGGCTGCGCTGGGTCGCAGGTCTGGTGTTCCCCACATCGGGAGTCGGCAACCTGAAGACCACGTTTCCGGCCGCGGCCGGCAGCGCAGTGCACAGCGAGCTTCTGATCACCGCGCCGAACGGACGCGCGGGCGGCTTCTACTCCTACGAATCGGATATGGACCCCCGCGGCAACCGCACGCTCATGACCTACCACGGCTACGCGTGGGGCGCGAAAGCGCGGAACGAGCGAACGATCTTCGATTATGTGAAGCGTCTGATGCGCATCCGCAAACAGACGCCCGAGAAGGTCGAGGACAAGGTCAAGGCGCTGCCGGCGCGGCAGGATCAGGTGAGGGACGTCCTGACGGCGATCTACTTCCTCCGGCACAACGCGTCGAGCCTGACCGGCCCGATGCAGACCAGCGTGTTTTCGGACGGCAAGGAGTATCCGGTGGTCTTCCGGCCGCTCGGCGAGCGGCGGAGTTTCGTGATCGATGGGAAGAGCATCGCGGCGACCGGATTCGAGATCGTCGATGCGCCGGGGGGGAAGAAGTGGCCGGGAGGCGTCCGGGTGTGGCTGTCGGACGATACGCGCCGCATCCCGTTCCGGATCGAGATTCAGCAGAGCGTCGCGACGCTGCAGCTCGACCTCCAGTCGGTCGAGTCGTGCGCGTTTCTCAGCGCCCGGAAGTAGCGTCAGTTGCGTTCACTGACCACTGACCACTGACCACTGACCACTGACCACTGACCACTGGCCACTCGTCCCCTACGTCGCCTTCGACACGCCGCAGGGGGTGCCGAGGCCGCAGAACAGGCCGACCATGTCGAGGAGATCGGCGACGTGGAACGGTTTCTCGAGCACCGCAGCCGGTTTGAGGTCCTCGTCGGCGGGGTCGAGCTTGTAGGCGGTGATGACGATGACCGGCGCTTCGTTGTTCCGGCCGCGGAACCAGCGCAGCCACTCCCTGCCGTCCATGCGGGGCATCGAGAGGTCGAGGATGACCAGCTCGATGTCGGGGTTGACCTCGACCAGCGGGACGGCTTCCTCGCCGTTGAATGCGGTCAGGACTTCGAACCCGTACGGGGTGAGCAGCTCTCGATAGTGGCCGACGAGCTTTACGTCGTCGTCGATGACGAGGAGCTTTCGCGACTTCAGCGGGGTCCTTCGGGCTCGGATCAAGTGGATGCTCCCAGTTTTGAGTTCAAGACCCGCGTGCTCGCGGACTTGGCGAGCAGCTGCAAAGTGCGTACCGCGCAGCGAGGTCAGCGAGAATCGCGCATCAGCGGGATCACGTCAGTCGGCACGCTCAGCTGCGGCATCTCCAGCGCGCGGGCGATGAAGGTCACGCGCGACGGCTCGAACCGGAGTGGGAGTGGCCGTCCTTTCCGGATCGCGAGCTCCGGAGGAAGCTCCACCCGCAGCGTCACGCCGCCGCTCAGATAGCCGCGTGCGATCCACCGACCGCTGCTGAACCCCGCCTCTTCGATGCTGAACACGAAGTCCGATTCTTCGCCCGGCCGTGCGACCGCGAAATCCCCCGGGCGCAGGAGCGCGAGCCCGGTACCCTGGAACGGCGGTTCGGAGACTTCCCAGATACCGATCGGCGATTCGACGGTCGTGCCGCGGATCGTGACCGGGATCGCGTTCACCACGCCGGTGGCCTCCGCCGCCCGGTCGTCGATCGGACGGGTCCAGACCTCGGCCGCCGTGCCGACCTGGATGACTTCTCCTCGGTCGAGAAGCACCACCCGGTCGCTGTAGGCCAGTTCCGCATGGTCGGATGGGGCGCTGATCACCGTCGTGCCGATCACGCGAAGGGTTCGGAAGAGCTCGTCCGCGAGGCGGCTGCGAAGGGCGGGGCTGAGCGGCGCGAGAAGCCGGTCTGCAACGAGGATCGCCGGGCGGATCAGCTCGATGCACGCGAGGCTCAACTGCCCACGCTCGGAGGACGAGAGGCTGTCGACCCGTCTCCGGAGCAGATCCGTCAGCTGCCATTTGACCGCCGCGAGCTCGAACTCGCGCTGCCGGTCAGTCCGGTCCAGACTCCGGTCGCGCAGCGCGGCGACCAGCGCATGATCGACCGCCCAGCGCCCCGGCACGTCGAGCTGGTCGGTCACGTGAAGCAGAGGACGCTTCGACTGGCGGACGCCGTTCACGGTCCGGTCGCCAATCCTCACCTCGCCGCGCTGCGGCGTGAGCTCGCCGGTGATCAGGCCGAGGAGGGTCGAGATCCCTGACCCGCCGGTTCCGACGATCGCCGTGTGCGTGCTCGGCTCGAACTCCAGCGTCACGCCGGAGAGCGTGAAGCCGCTCCGGTGGCGGAACTCGACCTCGTGGAGGGAAACCGGGAGCACGGCACGATTGTAACGGGCTCGCGGTTCAGACCCCTGTCAATGGCGCGAAGAGCGGATTCGAGATCGTCGATGCTGCGAAGAGGGGATTCGTCACGCTGTCAATGCTACGAAG
>JBAQWH010000042.1:0-1968 GCA_049298815.1 Thermoanaerobaculia bacterium
CGACGCCTCGGCGAGGAGCACTGCAGCGCCGCGCTCGATCCGGACCGCGGCGGGGTCGTCGCAAATCGCCGCCAGGGTGCCGTCGAAATCGAATGCGAGCAGAGTCGGGCAGCAGTCGCTCATACGGCGGCGACCTCGCGCGTCGCCGTAGTCCGCGGCGCGGATTTCGTCCGCTGCGGCCAGAAGCCGGCGCCATGGTTCCGGACGTCGCGCATGTCGCACAGGAGTTTCTCGGACCAGTCGTAGATCGAGCTCGAGGCGATCTGGTTGCGCATCGCCTGCATGCGCGCCTTCCGCTCGGCCATCGGCATCCGGATGGCGCGCAGGATCGCCTGGGCCATCTGCCGGGCGTCGTAGGGGTTCACGATCAGCGCTCCGTCGAGCTCTTTCGCTGCACCCGCGAAGGTGCTCAGCACGAGCGCGCCGTCGCTGTCGCTGCACGCCGCAACGTACTCTTTCGCGACGAGGTTCATCCCGTCGTGCAGCGGTGTCACGAGCGCGCTGTCCGCCATCGCGTAGTAGATCTTCACTTCTTCGGGAGGGCACGTCCGCATCTGCAGATCGATCGGCCTCCACGCAGCGGTTCCGAAGCGGGCGTTGACGCGGTCGACCGCCTCCTGCAGGTCCTCGGCAAGCTGTTGATAGCGACGGATGCGCCCCCGGGTCGGCGAGGCGATCTGGACGTGCATGTAACGTCCGATCAGCGCCGGGTTCTCCTCGAGCAACGTCTCGATCGCGGCGACCCGCTCGACCAGCCCCTTCGTGTAATCGGCCCGGTCGACGCCGACGCTGACGTGGACCTCGGCGCCGATGCCGAGACGTCGCCGCAGCAGCGCCCCCTCCATCCGGCTCGCCGCCGCATAAGGCCACTCGACGCTGATCGGATACGGGCGGACCAGCGTCCTGCGTCCGCCGAACGAGACCGACATCTCGTCGAGGTCGACCCGGCACTCGAGGTACCGCTGCACCGCTTCGAGAAAGTTGAGGCAGTACTGCCGCGTATGGAAGCCAACGATGTCGGAGCCCAGCATCCCCTGCAGCAGCGTCTCCTTCCAGGGGCAGATCCCGACCACTTCGGAGTTCGGCCAGGGGATGTGCCAGAAGAGGCTCGTGACGACGTGCGGCGCCTGTTCGCGAATCAGTCGCGGGACGAGTGCGAAGTGGTAGTCCTGAATGAGCACGAGGCCGCTGGCGCGCGCCTCCTCGACCGCAGCGCGCGCAAACGTCTCGTTCACGCTCTGATACGCGCTCCAGTCGGCCGCGCGGAACGACGGCTGCGTGTGCGCGATGTGACACAACGGCCAGAGGCCCTCGTTCGCGAATCCGGAGTAGTAGCGCTCGTACTCGTCGGTCTCGATCCACATCCGGCGGAGCGTGTACTCGGGGGCCTCGGGCGGGACGGGCACGCGCCCGGATGCGTCGGAGTGCTCGCGGTCGGCAGAGCCGCCGCCGTAGCCGAGCCAGGTCCCGCCGCAGGCGCGGAGAATCGGCTCGATCCCGGTCACGAGGCCGCTGGCCGGACGGAGTACGACGACTTCGCCATCGCTGCCGCGCTCGTGCGAGTACGGCTCGCGGTTCGCGATCACGACCAGCCCTCCTTCCGGAATGTCGGCGCCGACGAGCGCGCGGAGCCGGTCTGCGCCGCTCAGTGGAGTCGACGGCTGCGTGCGGAGCTGCTCGACCGTGTCATGAACGTCGCGCACCAGCAGGCGGAACTCCGCCGGGACCGGTTCGGTCCCGCTCCCGGTGGTCCGCATCTGGCGCATCGCGGAGCGCACCGCCTGGGTGGTCCGCCGGCTTCCGATCCGGACGCCGGCGCGCCCGAGCAGCAGGAGCGCGAGCAGAGCCACCTCGGCGAACACGAACACGAGCTGAAGGAAGTGGCGCCGGCGCGCATCGAGGAACGTCCGGTCCTGCACGACGAAGAGCGTCCGCTCCCCCGTTGGGTGCGCGGTGACGGCGACGTTC
>JBAQWH010000043.1:0-6501 GCA_049298815.1 Thermoanaerobaculia bacterium
ACCCCACTCGTGCCGCCGCCGATCCGGGTGGCCGGAGCGCGACAGGACCTGCATCTGGATCCCGCCGCGCACAAGATCTCGCTGCTGTTCAGCCGTCCCGTGACGATTGCACCCGGCGGCGACCTGCTCGCGAAGTTCGCGGGCTCGGTCCGGCTGGACCGTGACGGCATCGTGTTCGAAGCTCCGCGACCGATCTTCGCAGCGGCAATGCAGGACGACGGGCGCGTGGTGAACCTCTCCTTCGATCACGCCTTGTCGACCAACGCGTCCTACACGATCGCCGTCGAGCCGCTGATCGATCCGCTCACCGGCACCGAGGCGCGGTTCGAAACGGCCGTCGTCCCGAAGATCGACAACGACCGGCCTGCGGGCATCCTCTACGGCAAGTTCCTCACGGGGGACAGCAAGCCGATCGCGGGTGGCGAGATCAAGCTGTACTCGGGTCATCACGTCGGATGCGCCTCCGAGCGCGCCGGCCCGGGCGAGGCGGGCGTCGCATGCAACCCGTACCGGGAGGTCGGGCAGTACTCGCGCACCCGCGAGGACGGGTCGTTCCTCTTCGAGTCGATCGTGCGCGATCCCGATGCGGATCGCGAACTGACCGGCAGTTATCGCGCGGTCGGGGTCACGCCCGACGGCCGAGCCACCCTCGTCGACGGAGCGGTCCGTCTGCCAGGGAGGGTGCATGTCCTCAACCTCCAACTCCTCGGCCGTGGTGCTGCCGAGGGAACCGTGCGATACGACGACGGCACGAAGGCCATTGGGGTCCGCATCTACGTCGGGAGCACGATGTTCAACATCGGACGCGAGACGACGACGGACACCGCCGGTGCCTTCCGCGTCGACGATCTTCCGGTCGGCCCGCTGACGTTCAGCGCAGCCGATGCAGCGGGGAACGTTGCGTGGGCTTCGGGCGAGATTGCCACGCCCGGTCAGGTCGCGGTCAGGGACCTGCTGATCTATCGCAAGCCGTTCCCAGGCACCGGTACGATCTTCGGGACCGTCCGAAGATCCGACACGCTCGAGCCGGTATTCGGCGCGCGAGTCGGCGTCTTCACGCAGGGGTTCGGGTTCGGCGAGGCGATGACCGACTCCACGGGCCGGTTCGAGTTCCGCAAAGTTCCGGCCGGCTTCGTGACGGTCCTCGCTGCAGAGTGGTCCGTCTCGCGGGAGAGCGCCGCCTCGGACTTCGATTTGCGGCCCGACGAGACGAAGGAGGTGGGCCTGACGCTCGCCGTCGTGCCGCCGTCGACGGCGCTCGTCGCGCTCGTGGGAGACGTCGTCCGCGAGAACGCACTCGACCCCGCGATTCAGGAGCCGGTGCCAGACGCGGTGGTGAAGCTCGGCAGCCTCACTGCGACGGCCGACGCCGCCGGGCACTTCCGGCTCGAAGGGCTGCCAGTTCTCCTGTCGGGCAAGGGGTACACGGTGAAGGCCTGGGATCCCGCAACCCGGCGAATCGGCGAGATGGCCTTACCGACGCTCAGCGAGACCGCCGCGAACTACGTCAAGGTGCTGATCGGCGCGAACTCCTACGGCAGCGGCACGATCCGCGTCAGGGTGATCGACGCGCAGGGACTGCCGGTCGTCGGTATGCGCGTGATCGAGCCCGGCTATCCGCCGTCTCGCATTCCCGAGGTCGGCGGCGGACTCTACGAGTGGAAAGATGCCCCGGTCGGTGCTGCGCGCGAGATCTACGCGGTGAACGCGCCGGCGAAGTACGGCGATCAATACGCCCACGGCACGATCGGCCTGCGGTTCCCCGGTCAGGCCGCGACCCTGGTCCTCAGGCTCCCCGGACAGGGGACCGTGCGGGCACGACTGCGGGGCGACCTCGACCTCATCGGCCCGGTGACTCTCACCTATCCCGCATGGGACGAGCTGGAGCAGGGGCTTTCGGCGAAGCTGCGCGACGGGAGTACGGGCGAGAACGGCGTCGCCGGATGGGCGACCTTTGCGGCGGTGCCGGCCGTGACCGCGTATCGCCTCGAGAGCGCGCATCCGACGTACGGCTACGTCACGAAGAGCGGAGCGCTGGCCTATGACGGCGACCTCGCCGAGCACACCCTTCAGCTGAACAAACTGGCGAGCATCCGCGGCGTGGTCTACGCGATCGATGGACTGACGCCGATTCCTTCTGCAGAGGTGCGCCTGGAGGACGGACGAGCCGACGCGGGCGTCGTGTACACGCAGCCGGACGGATCGTTCGCCTTCCACGATGTGCCGGCGGGAGTCGCCTTCTCGGTGACCGCTGCCGTAACGCAGGAGGGGATCTATCGGACGGGAATCGCTACGGGCCGGACCCCGTCGGCCGGTGGTCCCGCGCAGGACGTCGCGGTGATTCTCCGGCGACGCGGTTCGGTCGAAGGACGCGTCGTCCATGCCGCGTACAAGACGTTTGATCCGGAAAATCCAGCGAACAACGTTCCGGACGACACGCCGAACGATCTCTCCGACAACGCCCCTGTCCCGCTCGCGAGGTTCTGGCTCAGAGAGCTCGAATTCCCTTCGCGCGCGTTCGGGAGCGACTCGCAACCGCTGACTGCCGACATCGGCGGCAGATTCGCGCTGAGCAATGTCTTCGTCGGTTCGCTCCGCGCTCGAGCGTGGGACGGCGGGAACCAGGAACTGCGCGGTGACTGGACCGGAACACTGACGTACGAGGGGGAGACTCTGACCGGCCCGATCGCGTGGATCGCCATCGGCGCAGGGGGCGCTGGGACGGTGCAGGCAACCGTTGCGGACCCGAACCAGCAGTACGCGCCGATCGCCAACGCCGAGGTGCAGCTGTTTCGTGCCGGCACCCTGTTCGATGCGACCAGCACCGACGGGGCAGGTCTCGCACGCTTCGAGCAGGTCCCTGTCGGAACGTACTCGATTGGCGCGTACTCGAAGTCCCTTGGCAAGTCTGGCGGCAGCGGCCCGCTCGTCGTCGAGCTCGATCGTCAGGTCGACCTGCGCGTACTGCTCGAGTTCGTCGGCAAGGTCGACGGACGGCTGTCGGATCCGGAATCCAACCCGCCGGATGCAGGACTGCCCGGCGCTCCGGTGCTGCTGCGCGGGACGAACTACACGACGCAGGCGTCGACGGATGGCGCCGGCCTGTTCTTCTTCGAGGGCGTTCGCGAAGGGCGGTTCGAGCTCACGGCGAAAGCAACCGAGTCGAATCGCCGGGCGGCGGCAACGGGAGTGCTGACGCCGGAGAACCGGCATCCTTTCGTGAGCCTCGAACTGGAGCGGACGTTCCCGCTTCACGTGGCGGTGATGCTCCCCGACGACCGCGGCGCAGACTCAGGGCGGATCGCCGGGACGTTCGAGGTCGACGTGCAACAGCGAAACGGGGAATACCACCGCACGCTGCAGGGCAATCAGCTGGTGTTTTCCGGACTCTTCGTCAATGCCTCGTGGGTAGTGAAGCTGCGTGAGGTCGGAGGCGCCGGCAGGACTCTCTCGGCGAGCGGGAAGCACCCCGCCGGCTCGGTCTCCGATCCGCTGAAGATCGTCTATCCCGCATTCGGCGATCTCGAGGTCGTGGTGACGCAGGCTGGCGGTCTCGCGTCGGGAGCTCGTGTCGGCATCAACGGCGGCGGTGCGACTGCGACGCTCTACACCGATGCAAGCGGCAAGGTCTTCACACACGGACTGCCTCTCGGTGTTCCGCTCAGCGTTCAGGCGAAATCGCTGGACGAGAGATTCTCCGGGTCCGCGATGGCGCGCGTGGAGCGGCAGTCCGTCGCTGCGCACGTCACGATCGACCTCGGCGACTTCGCAACGATCACCGGCCTCGTCGAAGCGGAGGGCGGCGGACCATCAGCCGGGACGCGCGTCCTCGTGACCTTCACCGGGCAGACCCTCGAGGTCCTCACGAACGGCGACGGGCGGTATACGTTCAACGGCATTCCGACATCTCCGAGCGGCACCGTGGCGACGCTGAACTACGTCGGTGCGGACGGCACGACGGCGGGAGGCTCGCAGAGCGTGAGCCTGACGAACGCCGACGCAGGGAAATCGAGGACGCTGGCGACGATCCGGCTCGACGCGACGCCCCCGCAGCTGCTCGAGGTCCTGCCTGTAGATGGCGCCGCAAGCGTCTCCCCCGATTCGTTCGTCCGGCTGGTCTTCAGCGAGCCGGTCCATCCCGGGCTGATCACCGACGCCAATCTGCAGCTCCTTGCCGCCGACGGTTTGGGACAGCTCTCGTGCAGTTTCGAAGCGGTGGCCGGACCCAACGGCACGTTCAACGTCACGATGCGTCCGCCGGCGCCTCCGGCAGGACAGCGCTTTCCGCTCAAGAGCAACACCCTCTACCGGATCGTGGTGGTCGACCGCATCGCCGACCTCTCCGGCCATCGCCTGCCTGCGTCCCGCGGGCTGACGTTCACGACGGCGGACTACGCAGAGCCGCGCGTCGTCAAAGTGGTGCCGGCGGTGACGATGCCGGTGCCGCAACAGGTGACCTTCGCTTTTCACTTCAACGAGCCGATCGACCCGCAGCCGTGGCAGACGGGAGGCAGCGCGCAGCTGCACTTCTACAAGTTGTCGGCGCAAGGACCCGGCGGTCAGATCCTGAGCGAGAAAACGGGAAACGCTTACGTCGATCCTTCGACCGGGCTCGTCCTCTTCTTCGCGCCGACTCAGCCGATCGAGGCGGAGTCGTTCTATCGGATCACCATCGCCGGGGTCCGCGACCTTCAGGGCAATCCGCTCGGCGAGCAGACGTTCCACTTCGTCTCGTTCGACAACACCGCGCCGTACGTGAGGATCGTGTCCCCGGTGCCGGAGGGGACCCCTCTCGTCGCCGGTGTCGAGTACCTGCTGACTCCCGACCTCCGCAACGGCACGGCCGATGGGCCGCCCGCTTCGGACGTCGCGTCGGTCGACTACAGCCGAGTCGATGGTGCTGCGGAGACGTTCCTGATCAGGGCGGCTTCCGCACCGTTCGCCTATCGCTTCGTCGCTCCCGATGCACCACCGGAGGGGGCGGCGCTGACGCTTCGCGCTCGCGCGGTCGACAAGTCGGGAAACGCGAGCCAGCCTGCGACGATGTCGTGGACCGTCAAGCCGAACGCCGCGCCGGCCTCGGTCGCGGTGACACTCACCCCGGCCTCGGCCTATCCGTCCAACCCGGTTTCCGCGAAGGTGACTTTTGCGGATGAGGGGACGATCGCGAGCGTGCAGTTGAAGGTCCGCGCGAGTCGGACGGACGGCAGCGAACATACCGATTCGAAGTCGACGCAGGTGAACCGGGCGAACGTCAGCGCCGCCTGGCCGGCGGCATCGTTCGACTTCGTTCTCCCCGGCAATCTCGAGTCCCGGATCAGCGCGACCTTCACGGCGACCGTGACCGACGTTCGCGGCCTCGCAGGCTCTGCAACCGCCGAGCTGCCGCTCCTCGTCGACGCCGGAGCTCCCGTCATTCACACCGTGAAGCCGGACCCCGAGACGTTGCTCCGCCTGAACGAGACCTACCAGGTCGAGGCGGTTGTGTCGGACGTCGAGACCGGGGTTGCGGAGGTTGCGTTCCGGATCGAGGAGAAGACATACAACGTCACGTCCTCCGTCGCTGGACCGCTGGCCGGCACGAGGAAGTTCGTCTCCCCGGCGATCACGGTTCCCGCGAAGAACATCGACACGCGCATCGCGATCACCGTGACGGCGAAAGACCACGCAGGCAACGCGGCGACGCGTGCGGTCGAGGTGATCTACGTCGGCGTGAACGATCCCGCGGTGCCTCGAGCGGCGTGGCTCTGTCCGATCGATCGCAGCGCGATCCCCGCGGGTCAGAGCGGCCTCGCGTTGCCGCTGCGGATCATGGCGTCGGACGACGTCGCAATCACTTCCGTGAAGTTCAGGGTCGACGGTGTGACCGAGCCGGTCACCGCTCAACGCGTCGGAACGACGGACGAGTACGAAGCGACCCTGTCACTGAACACGCCTGCGGCGGGAACGAGCTTCGGCGTGACCGCCATCGTGAGTGACGCCGATGCGGCGCACACGGTCGAGCTGCCTCTGATCCTCGAGGTCGTCGCGGTCGACCGGGTCATCGACGCGCCGGAAGCGATCGACGCCGACAACGCTGCGCAGTACCAGAACCGGAGCTTTGCCGTCCGCGGCGCAGGGAAGCTCGTCACGAACGTTCCTGTCACCTTCACGAACTTGATCGTCCTCGACGGCGCTCGCGTCGAGGCTCTTCCGACGAGTACGACCACCGTGCGGCGCGTCGACGTGACGGTGGCGGAGCGGCTCTACGTCGACTGCGCTTCGTTCATCGACATGACGGCGCGCGGGTACCTCGGTGGATGGCAGGAAAACCCCGGTGGCTCCGGAACCCGCAACGAAGATGCGCGCGGCCGGACCGTCGGGAACTCGCCGGCCGGAGGGGCGAACGCCACCTCCGGATCGCACGCGGGACTCGGCGGCAGCGAGACGACCAACGAGACCTACGGGTCGATCACCACGCCGGCCGACCCCGGCTCAGGCGGAGGAGGCGCAGCATCCTGC
>JBAQWH010000044.1:0-4102 GCA_049298815.1 Thermoanaerobaculia bacterium
GCCTCGTGGCGGCTGCCCTCCGCGTGCGCGGAATCGGCGTCGAACCGTGGATGACGGCCGAGGAGGCGCTGCAGAGACTCGCGGCAGCCGACCCCGAGGAGGCCAACCGTCTCCGCCCCCTGATCGACCTCTACGAAGAGGAGCAGTTCTCGACGAGACCCGACCCGGCGCGGCGAAAGGCGATCCGGCGGATGCTCGCGGAGCTGAAGAGCCGCACGACGTAGCGGCGCGGCTGCTGGTTCGCCCTTCGGATCTTCGACTGGTCGTCAGCGTCCCGGCACGCGGCGCGGGTTGCGCATGAGCGCTGCCATCTCGCGGACGGCGGAGTCGAGGCCCACGAGAGCGGCGCGCGAGATGATCGAGTGGCCGATGTTGAGCTCCTCGATCTCGGGGACCGAGGCGACCGCGTCGATGTTCTGATAGGTGAGGCCATGACCGGCGAGCACCGCCAGGCCGAGCTTCTTCGCAGCGCGTGCCGCTCCCGCGATCTTCTCGAGCTCCGGCTGCCAGGTGCCCGTCTTCCACGCGTCGGCGAACTTGCCGGTGTTGATCTCGATCCGCGTCGCCCGGAGCTTGTGGCACTGCCTGATCTGCTCCAGGTCGGGATCGACGAAGACCGAGACGGCGATGCGCGCGTCGTTGAGCTGTCCGATCATCTTGTCGACGTTGCCGGCGTGCAGCACGACATCGAGGCCGCCCTCCGTCGTCACCTCATCCCGTCGTTCCGCGACGAGGGTCACCTGGTCGGGCTTGATCGTCTGGGCGATGCGGGCCATCTCGCCGGTCGCCGCCATCTCGATGTTGAGATGCGTCGTGACCACCTTCCTCAACAGCTCGACGTCGCGGTCCTGGATGTGGCGGCGGTCGCCACGGAGATGAACGGTGATTCCCTGAGCTCCCGCGAGCTCGCAGATCACGGCGGCTGCGACCGGATCGGGCTCGTCGGTCTTGCGGGCTTCTCGGATGGTGGCGATGTGGTCGATGTTGACGGCGAGACGCATTGCGTAAGGTTAATCGATCCGGGCCGGGTGCGGGTCAAGACAGCGTTTCGAAATTCCGGGTTCGCAGTTCGTCGTTGAGGGTTCCCGGACCATGCTCTACCGATTCGAGAACATCGAGAAATCCTACGGCCCGCACGACATCCTCAAAGGGGTCACCTGGCAGCACAACCCCGGCGAGCACGTTGGCCTCGTCGGGCGCAACGGCGCGGGGAAGACGACGCTGTTTCGCCTGCTGCTCAAGCAGGAGGAGCCGGATCGCGGGCAGATCATCCGTGCCTCGGGCCTGACGGTCGGCCACGTCGGGCAGCACCTGGACGCCGAGCCTGGCCTCTCGCTGTTCGAGTTCGTCGAGACAGCCTTCAGCGAGGTCCTGACGATCGAGCGGAAGATGCGGGAGATCGAGCACCAGCTCGCCGACACGACGCTCGGCGAGGCGGTGCACGAGAGGGCCCTCGAGAAGTACTCCGAGTTGCAGCATGACTACGAGCACGCGGATGGCTACGTGCTGCATGCCGAGGTCGAGCGCGTGCTCACCGGAGTCGGCTTCGGCGACAAGACCGAGTGGACGCGACCGATCCACGAGTTCAGCGGCGGCCAGCAGAACCGCGCGATGCTCGCTCGCGTGCTGCTGACCAAGGTCGACCTCCTCCTGCTCGACGAGCCGACCAACCATCTCGACCTCAAGGGCATCGAGTTCCTCGAGGAGTTTCTGCAGGACTTCAAGGGGAGCTATCTCCTCATCTCGCACGACCGCACGTTCCTCAACCGGACGGTGAAGAAGATCGTCGAGCTCGCGCACGGCAGGCTCATCGAGTACCCCGGGAACTACGAGCGCTTCGTCCAGCTTCGCCAGGAGCGGATGGAGAAGATGGCGGTCGACTTCGAGCGACAGCAGGAGTTCATCGAGCGGACGCAGGACTTCATCCGGCGGAACCTGGCCGGGCAGAAGACGAAACAGGCGAAGTCGCGGCGGAAGATGCTCGACAAGATCGACGAGGTCGAGCGGCCCGAGACCGACGAGACGTACGCGAACTTCAACCTCGACGCAGGACCGCGGTCGGGCGCGATCGCGCTGACCGCCGACCGCGTGACGGCCGGCTATGACTCGAAGGCCGTAGTCCGCAACTTCAGCATCCAGATCCGGCGCGGCGAGCGCTTCGCGATCATGGGGCCGAACGGCTCCGGGAAGTCGACGCTGCTCAAGACCTTCGCCTCGCGCCTCCAGCCGCTCGACGGCGCGATCGCCTACGGTCACAACGTTCAGGTCGGCTACTACGACCAGACCCTCGCGGACCTCAACCCAAGGGGGAACGTGATCGACGAGGTCTGGAACCTCGACCACACGCAGACCGAGGAGCAGGTGCGGTCCTACCTCGCGCAGTTCTCCTTCTTCGGCGAAGACGTCTTCAAGAAGACGCGCGAGCTGTCGGGTGGGGAGAAAGGGCGGCTCGCGCTCGCGAAGATCATGTACACCGGGGGCAACGTGATGCTCCTCGACGAGCCGACGAACCACCTCGACGTCTACACGCGCGAGGCGCTCGAGGAGGCTCTCGAAAAATTCACCGGCGCACTGATCGTCGTGTCCCACGACCGCTACTTCATCGACCGGGTCGCCGAGAACATCATCCTCGTGGAAGACGGCGTGGGCGAGGTCTACGCCGGGAACTACAGCGACCTCGTGGAGCGCTTCAAGGCGGGAGTCGCCGTGCCGCAGAAGATCGAGGTGAAGGTCGTCGACGCCAGACCCGATCTGAAGGCGATCCGGCAGCCGTCTGCCTCGCCGTCGGTGGCCGTCCCCGTCGACCGTGCCGAGCAGAAGCATCGACAGCGACGCGTGAAGAAAATCGACGAGGAGGTCGCGGCGCTCGAGGAACGGATCGCGTCGGCCGAGCGGGAGCGGGAACGCAACGACGAGCTGCTCTGCTCGGAAGAGGTCTACCGAGACGGCGACCGCACCCGGAAGATCCAGCAACAGAACCACGACCTCAAGGCGATGACGGAGCTGCTGTACGCGAAGTGGGAATCGCTGTCGAAGGAACGGGAAGCGCTGACCGCGGCCGCTGCGGACCACTGAAAGTGCAGCGCCGCGGTGTGGACGGCGGGCGTCGCGCCGCGGAGAGGGCTACGAATTTGCGTTCCGGCCCGCTCACCCTTCAGCCACTCCCCACAGCCCATCCGGCGCATTCGTCCTATCATCTCCGTATCAGGCCATGCCCACCGGTGCACGCGACGAGAACACCGTCGCGGTCTCGAGCCCGGGCGATTCGGCCCAGCTCGTCGCGACGCGATTCACGCCGGGCGTCGTCATAGGCGACCGGTACAGAATGGTCTCGCTCCTCGGCGCAGGCGGCATGGGCGAGATCTACCGCGCCGACGACCTCAAGCTCGGTCAGCGGGTCGCCCTCAAGTGGGTGCCGCCCGATCTGACGAACGACAGGAAAGCGTTCGACCGCCTTTGCGCCGAGGTCCGGATTGCGCGTCAGGTCTCGCACCCTAACGTGTGCCGCGTTTTCGACATGGTGCTGGCTGAGGGTCAGTACTTCATCTCGATGGAGTTCATCGAGGGGGAGGATCTCGCCTCGCTGCTGCGGCGTATCGGCCGGCTCGCTCCCGACAAGGCGCTCTCGGTCGCGCAGAATATCTGCGCGGGGCTTGCTGCCGCTCACGACCGCGGCGTCGTGCATCGCGATCTGAAGCCGGCGAACGTGATGATCGACGGCCGCGGCAACGCGCTCATCGCGGACTTCGGCCTGGCCTCCGCGGTCGCCGACCTTCGCAACATTCGCGACATCTCCGGCACGCCCGCGTACATGGCTCTCGAGCAGATGCACGGCGGCGAGATCACGCTGCGCACGGACATCTACGCGCTCGGTCTGATCCTTTACGAGATCTTCACCGGCAAGCGCGTCTTCCAGGGCGAGACGTTCGAGTCGATCCGCAGTGAGCACTCGCAGTCGAAGCGACGCCCCTCGAGCCTCGTTCGCGAGATCGATCCGTCCATCGAGCGGTTGATCCTCAAGTGCATCGACGAAGAGCCGGCGCAGCGGCCGTCGTCCGCTCATGCCGTCCTCGCGGCGCTGCCCGGCGGCGACGCGCTCGAT
>JBAQWH010000045.1:0-13526 GCA_049298815.1 Thermoanaerobaculia bacterium
GCCGGGCGTCTCGCCCGGCGGTTGATCTACGATCGCTGAATCCGTGTCCGCCGGGACGGCGGACACGCGCGGGCGAGACGCCCGCCGTCCAGGATCTTCAGAGGTTGTTCGAGAAGTCGAACGGCGATTCGTCGGCGAACGGGTCTTCGTTGTTCGTGGTGCCGGAGATCGTGAGCTTCTGCTCCATCTCCTCGCGCGACATGTCGGAGGTCGACTGGATTCCCGACAGCTTGAGGCGGAACTCGTCCGGGTTCGACGCGCGGCGCAGCGCTTCGTCGAGCGTGATGAGCCCGTTCTTGTAGAGCATGAAGATCGACTGATCGAACGTCTGCATCCCGTACTGCGAGGTCCCCTGCGAGATCGCGTCCTTGATCAGTTTCGTCTTTTCCTTGTTCTCGATGCAGTCGCGGATGTACGCGGTGGAGATGAGGACTTCGGTCGCCGGGACGCGTCCGAGACCGTCCGCACGCGGCAGCAGCCGGAGGGAGATGACCGCCTTGAGCACCGCCGCGAGCTGCAGACGGATCTGCTTCTGCTGGTGAGGCGGGAAGACCGAGATGATGCGGTTGATCGTCTCGGTCGCATCCATCGTGTGGAGAGTCGACAGGACCAGGTGGCCGGTCTCGGCAGCGGTGAGCGCCGTCTCGATCGTCTCGTAGTCGCGCATCTCACCGACGAGGATGACGTCGGGATCCTGGCGGAGCGCCGAACGGAGCGCCTGCGAGAACGACTTCGTGTCGACCTCGACCTCGCGCTGGTTGACGATCGATTTCTTGTCGCGGTGGAGGAACTCGATCGGGTCCTCGACCGTCATGATGTGCTCGGTCCGGTGGGCGTTGATGTAGTCGATCACCGCGGCCAGCGTCGTCGACTTGCCCGAACCGGTCGTCCCCGTGCAGAGGATCAGCCCCCGGCGCTCCTCCGCGATCTTCTCGAGCACCGCCGGCAGCATCAGCTCGCGGATCGACAGGATCTTGACCGGGATGACGCGGAGGACCATGCCGACCGTGCCGCGCTGCTGGAAGATGTTGCAACGGAACCGCCCGAGACCCGGCACCGAGTACGCGATGTCGATCTCGTAGTTGTTCTTGAACTTCTCCTTCTGCCGGGACGACATGATCGAGAACGCCATCGCGATCGTGTCCTCCTGCATGAGGCGCTTGAGCTCGACCAGCGGGACGAGCTCGCCGTCGATCCGGATCACGGGATGCGAACCGACTTTGATGTGGAGGTCCGAGGCGCGGCGCTCGGCGGCGATCTTCAGGAGGTCGTTGATGTGCACGGGGGCATTCTCCTCAGGACGTAACGCGACATTTTAGCGCACGCCAGCCTTCTCCCCTCGCTGCACGGCTCATGAGGGGGCCATGCAGCGGGCGATGAAGTCCTTCACCACCGCCATCGACTGTTCCGTCACCTGATGTCCCATCGGAAACTCGTGGTATTCGGGGCTCAACCCATTCTCCTCGAGAACCTGGCAGGCCCGCCGGCCGGCGGCCACCGGGATCACCTCGTCGTTGAGCCCGTGGATGAGGAGCACGTGCCGTCCGCGGAAGGGCGCGAGCGGGGCCATCTCGGCCTCGAAGAGCGCACCGCTCATCGCGATGATCCCGCACAGCGGCTGGTTCGTCCGGAACCCGGAGTCGAGCGACATCAGTGCGCCCTGAGAGAACCCGCCGAGGATGATCCTTCCAGGGGGCGTCCGATACCGCTCTGCGATCTCGTCGAGGAACCGGAGGAGCAGCTCCCGCGACTCCCCGAACGAGCGCCCCACGGGCGGCCAGCCGTCGAACCAGGTCCAGCCGAACGTCGTCCCGGGAACCGGCTCGAACGGACTCGGGGCATTGGGGAAGACGAAGCGGCACCCGGTGGACGTGTCGATGTACGGCGCGAGGTCCGCGAGGTCGTTCGCGTCCGCACCACGGCCGTGGAGAATGACCACCAGAGGCATCTCGGCTGAGTCCGGCGTACCGGTCGGGACGTTGAGGACGTAGCGGAGAGCGAGGTCATCGTGGCTGCTGAGCGTCATGTCGCCCGATTCTAGTGGTTCATGGCAGCCCGATTGCTATTCTTCGAACCGAGATGACCTCAAATAACCTCATCACCCGCGCTGTGCTGGCTCTCGCAGCCACCCTCGTACCGCTCGCGGCCGAGGGGGCGATATCCCGCGCCGTCTCGTTCGACGAAAAAGTCGGCAACGCGGCCTCCGTCATCGTCGGCAAATGCCTCCGGACCGAGGCGCGCTGGGATCCTTCCGGCCGGTTCATCCTCACCTACGCAACGTTCCAGGTCGAGCGCGCTCTGAAAGGTCAGCCGACGAGCCAGATGACCGTCGTGGTCCCGGGCGGCAAGGTCGGAAACGTCTACCAGGATTCTGCCGGCATCCCGTCCTTCGAGGCTGGCGATGAACGGGTTCTCTTCATTCGCGACAGCTCGGTCGGCCCGACCGTGGCCTTCTTCGACCAGGGTACCTACGACCTCGTGCGCGACGCGCGGGGCGAGCGGATGGTGAGACCGGTGTTCTCTGAGGCGGTCTACGTCGACACGCAGCGCGGGGTCGCCGTCCCTGCCGAGTCGCCGCGTCCCCTCAGGCAGTTCGAGCGGGACATCCGCGACGCAGAGGCGCGCCATGCGAAGAATCGGATGGCGGTCCTCGAGAAGCAGAAACAGAAGAAGGAACAGGAATCGTCGTTGCGGGCTGGCCTGCAGAGGAACAAGCTGCTCGTCCTCCTCGCTCTCGCCGGTGCGGTGCTCGCCACCTGGCAGTACCTGCGGCGTTGAGCGCGACCGTGAGCGACGACGGGGGAGCCGAGGCGACCGCACGGCGGGCACTCGACCGGGCGATCAGCGAAGCGGATCAGCTGCTCCTCGTCTACCAGCCGATCCACGACCTCCGCAACAACGCGTCGGTGTACGCCGCCGAGGCGCTGCTGCGGCAGCGCCGCGAGAACGGCGAGATCCGTGAGGCGTCCATCATTTCGCGCGCGGCGGAGAAGTCGCCCGGACCCGAGCTCTTCGTCCTCGACTCGATCCTCGTCCGGTCCGCGTACGAGGATGCCGCCCGATGGCAGTCGCAGGACCGGCAGGACGTTCGCCTGAACGTCAACCTCTCCCCCAGGGAGTTTCAGGAGGGCGACGTCCTCGACCGCCTCTCCGCGCTCCTCACCAGCTGCGGCATCGCGCCGTCACGAGTGAACCTAGAGATCACCGAGACTGCCTACATCCGAGAACCGCAACGAACGAGCGAGGTGCTCGAGGAGCTGGTCCGGCTCGGCATCCACATCTGGCTCGATGACTTCGGGACCGGACACTCCTCGCTTCTCCACATCCAGCACTTCCCGATCGAGGGGATCAAGCTGCCCGCCGAGTTCGTGGCCCCCCTGGCCGAAGACCGCCGCGCCAGAGCGATCGTCCGGAACCTGCTCGGCCTCGCGCACGACCTCGACGTCGAAGTCATCGCGGAAGGCGTCGAGACCGCCGAGCAGCTGCAATTCCTCAAGGACCACGGCTGCGACTACGTCCAGGGATTCCTCTTCAGCAGACCGATGGAGCTTCCTGCGTTCCTGGAGCTCCTGATGGGCGAAACGCGAGAGTTGTGAGGCGGGTGCGGGTTTACTTCTCTTCCGGCGGGCAGAGCTCGTCGCGGCGACGGTCCAGGTCGCGCATCACGTTGCGCTTGAACTCTTCGGGACTGCCGCCCGCCATCTCGGCGATGTAGTCGGCGATCTCGACGTTCTGCGCGTTCATCCGCACGGTCTTGAACAGTCGCGGCAGGTGTCCCGGGATCTGGACGTGATGCATGCCGCCGCTGTACGCGATGATCATCTTCCCGCGCTTGATCGCGTCGAGGATGTCGGCGACGCCGCCGCGGACCGACATCGGCCGGCCCTGCAGATCGAGCCCGTTCTTCCGCTTCATCCGCCCTTCCGGAGCGATGACGACCATCGACTTCGGGTCGATCTTCTCGAGCACCTGGAACCAGGAGTTGTCGCGCTCCCTCGTGATCGGGACGACGTGGTGAGCGACGAACTTGAAAATGAGTCCGACGAGCGGACGCTCGGTGGTCTTGTCTGCCGCAGGAATGACGCCGTGCGCCGCGAGCCTCCAGATGAAACGGTTCGGCACCCCGCCGAGAAAGACCGGCTCGAAGAGACTCGTGTGGTTCAGGAAGATGACCAGCCGGATGTCGGCCCAGGGATCTCGCGGGATCGGGTGCAGCCAGCGGAACTCGACGCGGTAGAAGATCCGGCTCAGCATCTTGAGCCAGGCCACCAGGTAGAACACCATCGCGCTACGGATCAGGGTCACGGCGCGGAAGAGTACAAGAGGGAAGTTAGAAGTGTGAAGTGTGAAGTGTGAAAGAAGGACCGGACACGAAGGAGTGAAGGGTGAACGTTGAGGGGAAAGATGAAAGTCGAATGGAGTCAGCGACGAGAGCGTCGACCCGACACTCATCGTCTCCTTTCACACTTCACACTTCACACTTCACTCTTCACTCGCTCCCCAGCACCTCCAGGAACCTCTGCCCGAATGCCGGGCCTCTCCCCTCGTCTTCGTGCTTGAAGTAGACGAAGGCGTCGGACCACGGCTGGCGCTGGACGCGCGCGGCCCAGGCCGGGAGGTCCCCCTCGGCGTACGCGGTTCTGCGGAGGCGGAGATAGCCCCACGAGGCAGTCGGGACGAGGATGGCGTCGGGATCGGGCGATTCGTCCGTATCGGCACAGCAGAGCGCCGCGTCGTGCTCGCGCAGGAGTGAGTGGACGCTCTCGTCGGTCCACGACGGATGCCGGAACTCGAAGGCGATCCGCTGGTCGCGCGGAAGAATCCGGAGAAATTGACGCAGCCGCTCGGTGTCGCACCGGAGGAACGGAGGGAGCTGGAACAACACGGGGCCGAGCTTGTCCCCCAGCGAGGCGAGGACTTCGAAAAGGTAGCGGACGTCCTCCCCGGCGTCGAGGAGCTTCTTCTGATGCGTGATTCTCTGGGGCGCCTTCACCGAAAAGGTGAACCGCTCCGGGACTTCCGATGCCCACCGCTCGAGCGTGCGGGCCTCGGGCATCCGGTAAAACGTGTTATTTGCCTCTACGGTGTCGAACCTGCCAGCGTAGAACGCGAGCATTCCGGAGGCTGGAAGGTCCCCGGGGTAGAAGGTGCCCTTCCATTCCTTGTAGCTGTAACCGCTCGTGCCGACCGCGATGCGCATCGGCTTCTGATGCTACGCGATCAGACGGTGATGAATCCATTCCTGATGCCGTAGCGGTACAGGCCGAGGTTGTCTTCCACGGCCAGCTTGCGGAGAAGCCGCGAGCGGTGCGTCGTCACCGTCTTGACGCTGATGTCCAGCTTGGCTGCGATCTCTTTGAGTCGCTGTCCGCTGAGGATCATCGTCATGACCTCCCGTTCGCGAGGAGAAAGTCGGTGATGCTTGCTGTCGCCGTCCGGCTGAACGATGTTCAGCTGATCGATGAGTCCGAGGATTTCCGACTTGGTCTTTTGTAGGTCCCCGTTGTTCTGGAGCTGTAAACCCTCAATGGCAATTCGAAGTCGATGTAGCGTATCCACGTTTTCATCCTTTCGATCTCAACCATAGCGGTGTCGGATTAATACGAGGTTACATGTAAGTGGCGCTACATCAGTAATTAGTCGTCAGGAATTCCTGATCTGTGATGCGGGACATCGTTGAATGTCCGCCCGGCGTGGGATCCCGAAAGGCCCATAGTTTTGCGCCAGACGCAAATCTAAAGAAGGCATAAAGAAGCCACGATTGGCACTGTTTCTCCCAAACGTGACACTTCTCTGTCAGAAAACTTGCGTCAGCCGCGAACTGTAGGCGCAGGCTGCGGCTCGCTGTGCGCAGTCGCCCGGGCGGGTTGGGGGGAAGTCCGGGACGTGCAGGCGGCCTGGGTGGGAGATGACCAGCTCGAGGCATCCATGGTCCGGACGATCGTGCGGGTCGCGACCGCGAGGACGACATCCTTGCCGTGAGCCGCGACGCGGCAGCCGGTGAACCCGACGAGGCCGAGGATCATCGCCGCCGCTGCGATCTTCCGCTTCATGGTGGATGAGACGCTCGAAGCATGCTGAAGTTGCAGATCGCCGCACCGTTCACACCGAGTTCACAGACTTCCCCGTTCCTGTAGACTCGGATCGGATGAGCGACGGAACCCAGCCGCGGCCTCGCGCCCTGATCGTGGAAGACGATCCGGCGATTCGTCGGCTGGTGGAGAAGCTCCTGCGCCGCCAGGACCTCGACATCGACGTGGCGGCCGACGGGCGCACCGCCGTCGAGAAGCTCCGGACCGAGCGGTACTCCGTGCTGGTGCTCGACCTGATGATCCCCGAGATCAACGGGTTCGAAGTCATCGAGTGCATCAAGAGCGAGGGGATCAAGATCCCGGTCGCCGTCGTATCCGCGGTCTCTCAGCAGGCGCTGACCCAGCTCGATCTCGACATCGTGAAGGTCGTGATCGGGAAACCGTTCGACGTCGACGAGCTCAGCCGGGCAATCGTCCAGCTCTGCCGCGACGTGTCGGACTAGGGCAACAGCGGAGGCCTACAGCCACCGGACCGTGAAGTCGATCAGGAACTTCTTGAACGCGCCCGTGTAGGGCGGATACAGCAGCTCGATCGCGTTGAAGGGGAACTTCTGATCGAGGACGCTTCGCTGATTCGAGAAGGCCTCGAAGCCGAAGATCCCGTGCGACTTCCCGACTCCGCTGTTGCCGACGCCACCGAACGGGAGGCTCAGCTCGTAGAAGTGCAGCATCGTCTGGTTGATCGACGTGCCGCCCGCGCTCGTCCGACCGAGGATCTTGCGCACGACGCTGCGGTCGCCGCTGAAGATGTACAGCGCCAGCGGCTTCTCGCGGCGCGTCACGAAGTCGAGCGCGTCGTCGAGCTTCGCGTACGTCACGATCGGAAGAATCGGGCCGAAGATCTCCTCCTGCATGACGGAGGCATCGAGCGGGACGTCGGCGAGCACGGTCGGCTCGATTGAGCGCTCGTCGAACCGCCCGCCGGCGACGACCCGGGCGCCCGCCGCCACCGCCTCGTCGAAAAGTCGCTTCTGCCTGGCCGCGTGGCGGTCGTTGACGATGATCCCGCGGGAATCTCCGAGCGAGTCGATCGACGTCTTCAGCTTTCCGAGGAACTCGTCGCGCACCGCCTCGTCGACGAGCACGTAGTCCGGGGCGATGCAGATCTGTCCGCAGTTGAAGAACTTTCCCCAGGCGACCTTCTTCGCCGCGTCGTCGATGTTCGCCGTCCGGTCGACGATCACCGGCGACTTCCCTCCCAGCTCGAGGGTGACCGAGGTCAGGTGCTCCGCCGCGGCCTTCATCACGATCCGTCCGACTGCCGGGCTGCCGGTGAAGAAGATGTGGTCGAAGCGCTTCGCGAGAAGGGTCTGCGCGACGGAGGCGTCGCCTTCGATGACCGCGATCTCCGATTCCGGGAAGACCTCCGCGAGGATCCGTCTCAAGCATCCGGTCGAGGCAGGCGTCAGCTCCGAGGGTTTGAGCATCACGCAGTTGCCGGCGGCGACGGCAGAGATGAGAGGTCCGAGCGTCAGGTTGAACGGGAAGTTCCACGGGGCGACGATCAGCACGACGCCTTTCGGCTCGTGAACGATCGTCGATTTCGTGCCGATGAACGCGATGCGCGTCGACACCCGTTTCGGTTTCATCCACGACCGGAGGTGGCGGATCGCGTGCTTGGCCTCGCTCACGACCGGGTAGATCTCGGAGAGGTCGACCTCGGCCGCAGGCTTCCTGTAATCGGCCCACATCGCGGCGCGGATCTCGCCGCGGTCCTTCATGACCACGTCGAGCAACCGCCGCAGCTTGGCGATCCGCTCCGACGCGGTCGTGCGTCCGACCGTCGCCGCGTGCTGGCGCTGGAGCGCGTAGATGCGTTCGATCTCGGCCGATGCGGTGGTCTGCCCGACTTCCGCCTGCACGCTTGTCGTCATGCCGCGGATTCTACGCCGCAGCCGAGGATCTGACGCGAGCGGCCCGCTGTGCCGCCCTGCCCTAGAAGATCAACCGATACGACAGCGAGAGATCGCGACCCAGAAGCGGCGCCCGCTCCTTCAACGGCGACACGTGATTCCTCGCAAGCTCGTCGCTGAGGTTGGTGCCGCGCAGCATCAGCTCGTGCACCGTCGCTGGAGGAGGAACCGGTAGCCTACGTAGGCGTTCACCATGGTGTACCCGCCGGTCGGCTCCTCGCCCTCTGCGACGCGATCCTGCTCGAAAACGCGGCGGATCTCGGCCGACGCGGACCACGGGCCGCCGTGCAGCCGCAGACCGGTTCCGAGACGCATCGGTGCGATGCGGGGCAGGTCATCGCCTCCCCTCAGCGTGGCTCGCACGTAATCGCCATCGACGTTGAACTCGACGTGGGCGTCATCGCGCGCCCAGACATGGCTGTGAATCGCGAACTCGGCGCCGCGGAAATGCGCATCGCGCTGCAGGAACTCGTACACGCCGAAGCCGTCTTCGACCGCGCCGGTCGGCGACTCGAAGATGAAGCCGTCGAAGCGGGTGCTGAAGAGGTTCAGCTCACCCTGGAGACGTCCTGCGGTCCGCCGCAGCGAGACGTCGATGCCGGTGCTCGTCTCGGTCGCGAGCATCGGATTCCCGACCTCGAACTGCGCAGTCGCCGCATGCGGCCCTGACGCGTACAGCTCGGTCGGCGTCGGAAGTCTCACGGCGCGTGCGAGGGAGAGAGCGACGACGTAGCCATCCCGCGGTTTGTACAGTGCACCGAGCGATCCGGAGAGCCCGTCGAAGTCGCGCTCCGGATGCACTCCCTCGGTCGTCCTCACGTCCTGCCGCTCGAAGCGAGCGCCGAATTGCACGTCGAGCCGGTTCCCCTTGACCTCTTCGAACGCGAAGACCGCCTGCGTGGCCGACTCGTTGGCCGGGATGTACGCCTCTTCCCCGGCAGCGGAGAATTCGCCTGAGCTCAACTGAATGCCCCACGTCCCGGAGACTCGGCCGAGGGGCCGGTGGCGCGCTTCGAGCCGGCCTTCCCATGAGTCATTGGAGAACTGGGTGCCGATCACATCCCCTTCGAGCTCACGGTGCTCGTAGTCGGTCGCGCCGAGCCGGAGACGGACGTTGCTGAAGAACGATCCCGCCTGAAGGACCTCGCCGCGGACGTCGAAGCGTCGCTGGGTCATGTCGACGCGGACGCCTTCGGCTTCCTCGTGCGGCTCACCCTCTTCCTCTTCGTTATGGCCATGTCCCGGCACTCCGTAGTTCGTCTCGAACGAGGTGAAGGAACTGCCGATGAAGCCGCGTTTTCCCACCCAGGACAGGCCCGCGGTGCCCGAGCGCAGACCGAGCGCGCTGTTGTCGAGCTTCCCGCCGAACTCGGCCGGATCGTCGAACGCATCGGCCGGCGCGGGGATCTCGTAGTCGTTGGTGTCGCGCAGCGTGACGTTCGCCTGCCACGCGAGCGGGCTCGCGCCGCCTTCGAGTGCGAGGATGCTCGTCTTCTCCTCGGAGCCGCTTCCGTAGCGGAGGCTCAGAGTGCCGGTGGCGGGAGCGGTCGGGACACGGTTCGGAATCCGCTGCGTGATCACGTTTACGGCACCGCCGATCGCGTTGCTGCCGTAGAGAAGCGTCGCCGGTCCGCGCACGATCTCGATCTGTTCGGCCGCGGCGGGATCGACCGTGACCGCATGATCCGGACTGATGTTCGAGACGTCGCCCGTGCCGACTCCGTCCTCGAGGATCCGGATGCGGTCGGCACCGAGGCCGCGAATCACTGGGCGGCTCGAGCCGGCGCCGAATGAGGTCGACGTGACACCGGGCATCTCGTTGAGCGTCTCGCCGAGCGTCGACTGCAGGCGCGCCGTCAATTCGTCTTCGGAGAGGACGTCGATCGGCTGGTAGACCTCCGACGCCATCCGCGAGTCGCCGCTGCCGGTGACCACGATCTCTTCCGCGTGGATCGTCGGGTTGATGGCGATCTCGACGTCGCGCGAGACGCCGCCCGAAAGATCCGCTTCACCGGTCGCGATCCCGTGATGTCGGCTCTCGGCGCGCAGGTGGTAGTGCGCCGGCGGAATCCCGTTGAACACGAAGCGCCCGTCGGCGCCGGACGTGGACCTGCGGTGCAACTCGATCAGCGTCACGACTGCACCGGCAACCGGCTCGCCCGACGCGTCCCTCACGGTGCCGGTGATCGACGCGCTCGGTGCCTGAGCGGAGAGAGCAGACGAAAAAATGAATGCGGCGAACAGAATCGCCCAGCGGCGCGCATACCGCTCGTAGATGAAGCTCATGGGAATCCTCCTGAATCGGCCGGTGGAAGCGCGGGGGAGCGCTAGGCCGCAGGAGGACCGCGGGAAGGAGCGTTGCGGAGCTCGGCATAAGCAGCCGGCTCCTCAACTTCGGATTCGAGCGGGCTCCATTCCAGCGGCCGGCCGGGGTCGGCAGGAGAGTCCGAAACGATCACCGCGGCCCGTAAGCACGGACAGTCGGTGATTCCGCTCGAATCCCGGACGACTGGCCCGCTCCAGCTGCCGAAAGACTCCCCGTGCGCGGCCGGGTGAAGGACCACGCCGAGGAACAGCAGCAGGGCGAGCAGGCGCCTGGTGTTCGGGTTCATCGGTTCAGGGAAGGATCAGGCGCGGCACCGCACGGAGCGGGCCGCGCCTGACGAAGCAAAGGCCGTGTCAGCCCTTCTTGGTGAGCTTCATGCCGCACTTCGAGCAGTCGCCGGCCTTGTCGGAGGTGACGTCGGGGTGCATCGGGCAGGCGAAGGCAGCGGACTTTGCGGTCGCTTCGGTCTTTGCCTCGGCCTTGGCGGCCGGCTTGGCGTCGGCCTTGACGGCCGGCTTCGCGTGGTCGCAGGAAGCGGCGGCGGCGTGATCGTGACCCGCCTCAGCGGTCTTCGCATGCTTGGCGCAGCAGGAACCCTTCTCGGCCGTCTTGCCTTCGGCGTGCTTGCACTCGCCCTGGCCTTCGGCCTTGGCGGCCTTTGCTCCGTGTTTGGCGCAGCAGGCCTTTTCAGCGCCGGCTTCGGCCTTCGCGTGCATCGCGCAGGACTTGGCGTCAGCTTTCGCCTTCATTTCGGCGGCCTTCGCAGGCTGCTCGTCGGCACCGGTAAGCGCAAGAATCACGAGTGAAATCGCGAAATTCAACATTGACTCTCCTCTTTGGCCGCCATGGTCACAACGGCGTGTAACGGGCGGAACGCACCATCCCGTCGCATCATTTCGCCGGGTGATGGAGCCGGGTGGCGGGCTCAGGTCCGGAGGACGCCGGCCTGCTCGTAGATCTTCGCCTCGACGAAGACTTCGAGGAGCGAGCGGTCGAGCATCCCGTCGCCGGCCTCCATGTGGAGGATGTCGATGGCCCGCTCGGTCGCGATCGCGCGTTTGTAGGGGCGGTCGCTGGCGGTCAGGGCGTCGTAGATGTCGGAGATCGTCATCATCCTCGACTGGATCGGGATGTCGCCGGCGCCGAGGCGTCGCGGGTAACCGCGTCCATTGAGCTTCTCGTGGTGCGCGAAGGCGATGGACGGAACGTTGAGCAGGTCCTTCGTCCAGGGGATCTTCTGGAGGAAGTTGAACGTGTGGGTGACGTGGCTCTCGATCTCGAGGCGTTCGGCGGCATCGAGGTTCCCTTTGCGGATCGAGAGGATTCGCGCCTCTTCGGGATCGAGCAGGAGGCGCCGCTGACCGCGGATGTCCTCGTATTCGGCCTGAGCGAGCTTCTGCAGGAACTCGAACTCGCCGTCCGGCAGGACCGTCGGCTCGTTCGACTGCGCGATGAACCCGAAGTCGCGCTGCAACCTCGTGACCTCCGCCTCGAACTCGTCGTCGACGTGCTGGCAGAAGGATTCGTAGCCCTCCCTGCCGTGCTTGAGCAGGTAGTCGACCTTCCGCTGGTTCGTCTCGTTCTCGACGGTCTTCATGGCGAAGTCGAAGCGCGCGCGGATCGTGTCGAGCTGGAGCGGATAGAGCTTCTTTTCCTTCACGAGCACCTGCTCGCGGACTCCGACCTTGCCGAAGTCGTGGAGGAGTGAGGCGTAGCGGAGCTCACGCAACTGCTCGGGCGAGAAGCGGATCTCGCGGTAGCTGCCGTCGTCGATCCTGTCGATGACCTTCGCGAGCCCGACGGTCAGGTCGGCAACGCGGAACGAGTGACCGGAGGTCGTCGGATCGCGTTGCTCGATTGCGGTGACGGCCGCGGTGACGAATCCGTCGAACAGCCGCTCGATCGACTCGTACAGAAGCGCGTTCTCGACTGCGACTGCAGCCTGACCGGCGAGTGCCCGCATGATCTTCACGACGTCGACGTCGAAGGGGATGACGTTCTGCGGGACGGTGGCGGCCGTCAACGGCACCGGAGCTCCGATCCGCTTCCGGTTGATCAGCTGCAGGACGCCGATGATGTCGCCCTCGCGATTCGTCATCGGGAAGACGAGGAGCGAACGCGTGAGATAGCCGTTCTTCTCGTCGAAGCTGCGGTTGATCTCGTACTCGGCACCTTCGGGAAGGTGGTACGCGTCGTCGATGACGAGGGTCTCGGCGGTCATCGCGACGTAGCCCGCGAGGCTCGTCCGCGTGATCGCGAGGACCCTCTCTTCGAACCCCTCGACGGTGATCGAGTCGTTCTGCGCGAGCTTCCAGCGCAGCACCCGGGTCCCGTCCGCAGTCTCGTCGAGGAGGTACAGCGATCCGGCATCCGCGCGAGAGATCTCCCTCGCCTTGGTGAGGATCAACGTCAGCAGGACCGAATGGTCGCGGACCGTCGCGAGCGCGGCGCCGACCTCGGCAACCTCCTGGAGCTCACGCGTCCGGACGTCCAGCTGTTGTTCCAGGCGGTCGGCGCGCTGCTTCTGGTAGAGGAACCGGAAGGAACGCTTGACCGCGCCGAGGAGCACCGCGGGCGGCGGATCCTGGGGGAGTGCGATGTAGCCCTCCGAGTCGTCGATCCACGAAGGCTGGGAGGAGAGGCCGACGCCGACCACGGCGGTGGCTCCGTCGAGCCGCACCATCGAGTCGCCTGCAATCGCCGCATCGGCGATCACCACCCGGAGGGACGAGTCGTCGTCGCCCCCCGGCGATGGCAGCTCCTCGACGTCACGCGCCGAGATGGACTCGCGCTGCAACGCGTCGGAGTACCGGGCGATCGGAAACGTCTTCGAGTGGAACAGTGTCAGGGTCTGCATTTCGGAACCGGGATCACCGGAGCGCCGCACCTGTCTTTCCCCAATTTGAGCGATGCGCGCATTATCGCATCCCTCAAAGCCGGGCCCGGCAGAGTGCGATCAGCGAGTCGACTCCGGGAGGCGCGCCCGCCTCGCGTTTCGCTTTCATGAGGTCCTTCAGCATCTCGGGGGCGGTGATCTCGTCGATCGCTTCTTCGATCTCATGGTCGGAGGTTTCGATCGCGCGCGCAATGAAGAGGATCGCCCGGGCATCGCGTCGCCTGGCGAGCCCGAGGGCCGCCTCACGTGCCACGCTCGCGCTCTCGTCGCGCAACCGCTCGGCAAGCGCGGAGCGGACG
>JBAQWH010000046.1:0-2011 GCA_049298815.1 Thermoanaerobaculia bacterium
GCCTCGTGGCCCTCGCGGGTATCGGCCTCTATTACTTCACCACGACCCGACCCGCAGCGCCGGACATGGCCAAGGCCACCCGCGCGGCCCCGCCGCAGCCGGTCGCCGTCGCGACCATCGGCACCGGCGACATAAGGATCGTGGTGAGCGCGCTCGGAACCGTGACACCGATCGCGACGGTCACGGTGAAGAGCCGGGTCAGCGGGCATCTCCTCGAAGTGGCCTTCAAGGAGGGGCAAATCGTCGCGAAAGGCGATCTCCTGGCGCAGATCGACCCGCGTCCGTTCGAGCTCGCACGCGACCAGCAGGTCGGGCAGCTCATGCGCGACCAAGGGCTCCTCGACCAGGCGCGCACCAACCTCACCCGCTACCAGATGCTGGTGAAGCAGAACTCGATCGCGCGGCAGCAGGCCGAGGACCAAGCTTTCGTCGTCAAGCAATACGAGGGGGTGGTCAAGACCGACATCGCCTTGATCGAGGCCCAGAAGCTGAACCTCACCTATGCGCGGATCACCGCTCCGATCGCCGGCCGCATCGGCCTTCGCCTCGTCGATGCCGGCAACTACGTGCAGACGACCGATACCGGGATCGCCGTCATCACCCAGCTGCATCCGATCTCGGTCATCTTCAACGTACCGGAAGACGAGCTTCCGAAGATCATGGCCGCGATCCATGCCGGGCGCAGCCTCGTCGTGACGGCCTACGACCGGGCAAATATCACCCCGCTCGCGGTCGGCAAGCTCATGACCGTCGACAACCAGATCGACCAGACGACCGGGACCGCGAAGGTTCGTGCCGATTTCGAAAATCTCGACGACCGGCTGTTTCCCAACCAATTCGTCAATGCGCGCCTGCTCGTCGAGACGCTCCGCGACGTGGTGACCGTCCCCACGAGCGCGATCCAGCGCGGCGCACCCGGGACCTATGCCTATGTCGTGGAGTCCGAGAACATCGTCGCCGTGCGACCTGTCGAGCTCGGGCCCGCCGATGGCGGCATGATCGCCGTGACCTCGGGTCTCAGGGCAGGTGACCGCGTCGTGGTGGACGGCGCAGACCGGCTTCGCGACGGCGCCAAGGTCATCGTCCCGGGGGACGGCGCGGAACGCCCACAGGCCGAAGGTGGTAGGGCACAGGCTGCGCCCGAGCCCGGTGCGAGGCGCCCTGGTGAGGGACGCCGGAAGGCCAATCCATGAGCTTCGGCCTCGCGTCCCGGCGCGTCGCGGTCTGGCGAGCGTTTTCCGATCCGGTCGGATCGGAAAGCAGCTTTCGATTCGTGTCTGGTCGCATTTTCTCGACGCGAAGCCGCGCAGCGGTCCACTTCGCTGGAAAATGCTCGAGATGAATCCGTCCGAAATCTTCATCCTGCGTCCGGTCGCGACCACGCTCCTGATGGTCGCGATCCTGCTCGCCGGGGCGGTCGCCTACGGCTTCCTTCCCGTCTCGGCCCTGCCGCAGGTCGATTATCCGACGATCCAGGTCCGGACCTTCCTGCCGGGCGCGAGCCCGGAGGTGATGACCTCCTCGGTGACGGCGCCGCTCGAACGGCAGCTGGGGCAGATGCCCGGCCTCGACCAGATGACCTCGGCGAGCTCGGCCGGAGCCTCGGTCATCACCTTGCAATTCAACCTCGACCTCGATCTCGATGTCGCCGCGCAACAGGTCCAGGCGGCGATCACGGCTGCGAGCAACCTTCTGCCGAACGACCTGCCGGCGCCGCCGATCTATGCCAAGGTCAATCCGGCCGACGCGCCGATCATGACGCTCGCGGTCACCTCCAAGACGCTTCCCCTGACCGAGCTCAGGGACCTCAGCGAGACGCGGCTCGCGCAGAAAATCTCGCAGCAGAATGGCGTCGGCCTCGTCAGCATCAACGGCGGCCAGAGGCCCGCGATTCGCGTCAAGTTCAATCCCCTGGCGCTTGCGGCCTATGGGCTCGCCATCGACGACCTGCGCACGACGATCGTCAATGCGAACGTGAATATTCCGAAAGGCAGCTTCGATGGGCCGAGGC
>JBAQWH010000047.1:0-2182 GCA_049298815.1 Thermoanaerobaculia bacterium
CGCGACGCCTGCGCACAGCTGTGGCGCACCCCCGGTGGAAAACGATCCGCCCGCGATCGCCGCGTTCGCGAATCCGGTGACGACGGTCGAGCAGGACTCCGCCCCGCTCGCGATTGCGCTCAGCGGCTCCGATGACGAAGGCGTCTACAACTGGTCGGCCACCGCGGGGCTCGGTGTCGCGTCGGCCGTCGTGAGCAGCGGCCAGGGAACGGCGGACGTGACGTACACCGTCGCGCTGCAGCCGGGCTTCAATGGGACCGCGTCGTTCACCGCGCGCCTCTCGGACAACGTCAATCCCGCCGCGACCGCGACCGTGACGATCACGGTGAACGCGGCGCCGCTGCCGCCGGTCGACCACATCGTCATCAGCCAGGTCTACGGCGGTGGAGGGAACTCCGGCGCGACGTACCGCAACGACTTCGTCGAGCTCTTCAACCCGACGACGGGGGCGGTCGACCTCGGCGGCTGGTCGCTCCAGTACGCCTCCGCCAGCGGCACGAGCTGGCAGGTCCAGATCCTCGGCGGCATCATGCAGCCCGGCGAGTACTACCTGATCGCCCTCGGCTCGAACGGCGCGATCGGCGCAGCGCTTCCGGAAGCGAACGTCGCCGGCGGGCTCAACCTGAGCGCCACCAGCGGCAAGGTCGCCCTCTCGATGGCGCTCGATCCGCTCGACGGCTGTCCGATCGCCGACGCGAACCTCGTCGACCTCGTCGGCTTCGGCGGCGCGAATTGCCGCGAAGGGCTCACGAACGCTCCGGCGCCGTCGAATTCCACCGCGATCTTCCGCAAGAGCGGTGGGTTTGCGGACACGAACGTCAACGGCGCGGACTTCGAGACCGGCGCGCCGAACCCGCGGCGCACGACGCCCATCCAGGAGATCGGCCCGTCGGTCTCCAGCACCGATCCGCGCAACGACGGCGTGAACGCCCCGCGCGACGCGAGCATCACCGTCTCGTTCACCGAGCCGGTCGAGGTGAGCGGCGCCTGGTACGGCATCTCCTGCGCGAGCTCAGGACGTCACGACGACGCAACCGTCGCCACCACCGGCAACAGCTGGATCGTGACGCCGAACCGCAACTTCGAGCCGGGCGAGCAGTGCACCGTCACGGTCTACCGGCTGTTCGTCAGCGATTCCGATCTCGACGACGGCGGCCCGAACGACGATCACCTTCGCAGCGACTACACCTTCTCGTTCACCGTGGCCACCGGCACCGCTCCCGCGTATCCGGCCGACGTCCACCTGACGTTCGGCAACCCGTCGGGGGCGACGGCGGACGTTCTCAACCCGGCCAATGTCCTGATGATGAAGCCGGAGTTCGCCCTGGCGTACAACCGCGATCGCGGCACTCCGAACTGGGTGAGCTGGCATCTCGCGGATGAATGGGTCGGCACGCTCACGCGCGTCGACAGCTTCCGTCCCGACCCGGCGGTCCCGGCAGAGTGGTACCGCGTGCTCCACACCGACTACAGCGGCTCCGGCTTCGACCGCGGCCACGTGGTTCCGAGCGCCGACCGCGACAAGGAGACGTCGATCCCGATCAACCAGGCGACGTTCCTGATGTCGAACATGATTCCGCAGGCCCCGGACAACAATCAGGGCCCGTGGGCGAATCTCGAGAACGCGACGCGCGATTTCCTCTACCTTCTCGACGCCGACGGACGGTGGATGCGTGACGCCAACGACAATCCGATCTTCGCGAACACCGAGGTCTACCTCGTCGCGGGCGGAGCAGGAGACGGCGGCACAGGCTCGAACGGCTTCGCGTCGACGATCGCCGGCGGGAAAGTCGCCGTGCCTGCGTTCACCTGGAAGGTGGCGCTCGTGCTGCCGAAGCTGTCGGGCGATGACGTTGTCCGTGTGACGGCGGCGACGAGGACGATCGCCGTGATCATGCCCAATGTTCAGGGCATCCGGGGAAATGACTGGAAGTCGTACCTCACCACGGTCGATGCCGTCGAAGCGCTCACCGGCTACGACCTGTTCGCCAATCTCCCTGACTGGATCGAGACGGCAGTCGAAGCCGGGACCGCCGGAGCGAACCCGCCGGCCGTCGACCTCTCCGCCCCGGCCGCCGGCGTCGAAGGATCCGCTCTGACGGCGTCCATTTCGGTCTCGGACAATGCGAGCGGCTCGTCGACCTCGACGTGGTCCGTGACGAAGGACGGCAGCGCCTTTGCG
>JBAQWH010000048.1:0-4106 GCA_049298815.1 Thermoanaerobaculia bacterium
CCTCTGCAACCGTGCGGACGCGCCGCTCGGAGCGCTCATCGACCAGGTCACCGCCGCCGTGCAGGGCCGGAGCGTCGAATCGAGGGCGACCTCGGCAGGCAGCGACGACGGGCCTTCCCCCTTCGCCGGACTGTGGCGCGACCCGCACAGCGACGCGATCCTCGCGATCGAACCGGACCGCGGACGTCTCTACCTGCGGCCACGTCCCGGCGGTTCGGGTCCCGAATTGACGATCGTCCGCGAAGGGGAGCTCCGCATCGGTCGCAACCAGCTCCGGCTCGCGAATGACGGCCTGCATCTCCTGCCTGTGCACAAACCGGAAGCGGTCTACGTGCGGGTCGAGCGCGTGTCGCCGTCTGCGGAGGAACTGAGCGAGTACGCAGGGTCGTATCGGAGCGACGAGGCCGATGCGACGTGGACCGTGACCGTCGAGGAGGGGCAGCTCGTTGCGCGTCCGCGCAGGTCGTGGACGATCCGGATGGACCCGACCTACAGGGACGGCTTCATTACCGACGGCAACGACCTCGTCCGCTTCACGCGCGATGCAGCAGGGAAGATCGACGGCCTCGAGGTGAAGGCGGAGTTCGCGATGGCGGAAGGGTCCGCGCGGCTGGAGCGGATGCGGTTCGTGCGGGAGTAGGGGGGCGACTGCCACCAGGGGCTGTGCACCAGACTGTGACTGCCACCACAGAGGCACAGAGAGCACAGAGGTTCACAGAGAGAGAACCGCACGACGCCACCTCTGTGTACCTCTGTGCTCTCTGTGTCTCTGTGGTGAGCTGGCACGGCGTTTCCTGCTCAACCTCTCAGGACGACGCTGTTCCGCGCCCGCGCCCGGCTGGGCGCCCGGGTCACTCGCCTGGCCGGTACGTCCGCTCCGTGTGTCCCTTCAACTGCTCGCGGTAGAAGTACACCTCGCGCAGGTTGCCGGTCGCGTAGCGGCCGGCCTGGTCGTTGAAGTGCGGCGACTTCGGATCGCCGCTCTCGCCGCCCGCGCTGACCGCCCGTGCGCGCACGCGATCGCCGAACTCGACGACGGCGACGAAGCTGTTGCCGCTCGTGCCGTACCACTTCTTCGTGTTGGAGTAAGCGCGGGCGCCGAACGAGGCGAGCGAGCCCCAGCGGGCGGACGTGAACCCGACGGGAATGCTCGGCTCCGCGTCGTCGAACTTCGGATCGACGTCCGGGGTGATCCGCTGGAAGCGGTTGATCTCGCCCCACGGCGTCTTCCAGCTGCCGAAGTCGCTCGCGAGCTTTGCCGATGCGGTGGCGAGGGCCGCGAGTCTCTGCGCAGCGGTCGCCTGCGTCGCTGCATAGTCGTCAGGAGAGATCCCGGCCTTCCGTGCTTCCGGAGCGACCGTCCGCGCCAGCTCTTCCGCCCAGAAGATCGCGAGTGAGGTTGGAACCGACGCGACGGACCAGCGGCGGTCCCAGCCGCGCAGGATCTCGATCTGTTCGGCGAACACCGGCTTGATCGCGCTCTCCGGCGGCTCCCGGTCCCACGCCTCGAGGAGCGGCGGGAGGAGCGCGTCGAACGCGGGGAGGTAGCTGTCGTACGCCGCGGCGAGCAGCGAGTCGATCGTGAAGTCCTTCTTACCCGGCAGCACCATGAGCGCGTGATGTCCGCGCGGCGTCTCGGCCGCACCCCGCTCGACGTAGAGCGGGAAGCTCTCGCGCTTCGGGCTGTCGCCACCCGCGGCCGACCACGGCCAGTTGTTCGCGTTGTACAGCCAGCCGACGGAGGGGTTGAGGAGGTTCGGCGATTCGTCGACGGCGTGGACGCCGCGCCAGTCGGTCGCCGGATCGCTGCCGTCGACCGGTTTCGTCCAGTCGAAGCGCGAGTCGCGCCGCGGGATGAAGTTCGAATGGAAGTACGCGATGTTCCCGTCTGCGTCGGCGAAGATCGTGTTGTTCGACGAGTTCGTGTGCAGCTCCATCGACTCGCGGTACGAGGCGTAGCCGGTCGCTTTCGTCCGCAAGTACGACTGCATGAGCGCGTTCGTCGGGCCGTGCATCAGCTGGACGCTGATCCACTTTCCTCCCTCCTGCCGCACGATTGGACCGTGGTGCGTCCGGTAGACGTTGAAGACCCTGCGCGCCATCCCCGCGGGCGTCCGGTAGTGCACCACCACGAGTCGCGACGTCACGGGCCGCTCGTCGCTCCCGTGACGGTAGACGTAGCCCTTCCCCCGCTCGGCGACCGACTCGGCGTACTCGTCGATGTTGTCGACGCCGCTCGAGGTGTGCATCCATCCCGCGCGCGGGTTGAACCCCTGGTAGATGAAGAACTGGCCCCAGGTCACGGCCCCGTACGCGTTGAGCCCTTCCTCGCTGACCATCTGGAGCTCCGAGCGGAAGAAGAACGACGTGTGCGGGTTGATCAGCAGGAGTGCCTTCTTCGTGGCCGAGTTCGAAGGGGCGATCGCGATGCCGTTCGAGCCGCGTGGCTCCCGGTCGAGTGCGACCTCCGCCGTCTTCGCCGCCGGCCCGCCACCGTAGAACGCCTCGAGCTCGCGGAGACTGACCCGCTCGATGTCGCCGCCGATGCTCCCTTCGCTGAACGTGAGCGCCATCCACGGCTCGAACCGCGTGATCACGCGCGGCTTCACGGAGGGATGCGAGTGAAGGTAGAAGTTGAGCCCGTCGGCCCAGGCATCCATCAGCGCACGGAGCCACTGCGGGCTCTTCGCGTAGAGAGCCCGCATTTCGTCCGGGTCGATGAAGAGCTTCATCCGGAGGTCGCGGTAGATCTCCGCCTCACCTTCGGCCTCGGCGAGCCGGCCGATCGACAGCAGATAGTTCCGCTCGATCCGGTTGAAGTCGTCCTCGGCCTGCGCGTAGATCATCCCGAAGACCGCGTCGGCATCGCTTTTTCCGTAGACGTGAGCGATGCCCCAGTCGTCGCGGACGATCTCGACATTGCGCGCGCGGCGTTCCCACGCTGCGACCTCGGTACGGGCCGGAGCCGCTTCGAGCGACAGCGCGGCGGTGACGGCAAGGACAAGGAGAACGATCGTTTTCTTCATGAGATCTCCGACTGCGCAAATTGTGTCACGCGATGGTGTCGGTTGGCGGCGGCCTGTCCGTTTCACTGGCGGGCGCAATAGAATCGCCGCCGGAAGCGAGGTCAAATGCGCGAGCTCTATCCTTCAATCGAACCCTTCGACAGCGGTTTTCTCAAGGTCTCCGACCTCCACACCGTCTACTACGAGCAGTCCGGCAACCCGAACGGCAAGAAGGTCGTCTTCTTTCACGGCGGCCCGGGCGGCGGCCTCGACCCCGAGTACCGCAGCTACTTCGACCCCCAGCTGTGGCACGTGATCCTGTTCGACCAGAGGGGCTGCGGAAAGAGCACTCCGCACGCCGAGCTGCGAGAGAACACGACCTGGGACCTCGTCGCCGACACCGAGCGGATCCGCGAACATCTGAAGATCGACAAGTGGTTCGTCTTCGGCGGGAGCTGGGGGAGCACCCTGGCCCTCGCGTATGCCGAGACGCACCCGGACCGCTGCCTCGGGCTCGTCCTTCGCGGCATCTTCCTCCTCCGCCGCAAGGAGCTGATCTGGTTCTACCAGGAAGGGGCCAACGCCATCTTCCCCGACGCCTGGGACAAGTACCTCGAGCTGATCCCGCCGGTGGAGCGCTTCGACATGATGAGTGCGTACTACCGGCGTCTCACCTCGGACGACCCGGCCGTCCGCTCCGAGGCGGCGAAGGCGTGGTCGATCTGGGAGGCGAGCACGAGCAAGCTCTTCACCGATCCGAAGCTCGTCGAGCGGATGGGCGGCGACAAATTCGCCGATGCCTTCGCACGCATCGAGTGTCACTACTTCGTCCACGGCGCCTGGCTCCGCACCGACGCACAGCTTCTCGAAGACGTGCACAAGATCGCCCATCTCCCGGGCGTGATCGTGCAGGGCCGCTACGACGTCGTGTGCCCGGCGATGAGCGCGTGGGACCTCCACAAGGCCTGGCCCAAAGCCGAGCTCGTGATCGTCCCCGACTCCGGCCACAGCATGAAGGAAATCGGCATCCGCAGCGCCCTGATCGAAGCGACCGACAAGCTCGGGCGGCAGTAGGGGACGGGCCCGGTCCGCCGCTCACCG
>JBAQWH010000049.1:0-7317 GCA_049298815.1 Thermoanaerobaculia bacterium
CCGCGACGACGACCGCTTCCGCCGCCGTTCCCGTCAGCGCGTACGGCGTCGAGATCAGCATCGCGGTTCCATGCGCTTCGGCCGACCGGGCAAGCCGCACCCACGCCGCATCGGCGACCCGCCGTCCACGAAGCGGGTGGAGCCCGAGGTCGACCACGACCGTCTGGAATCCGGTCGCCGCGATCATCTCCGCACTCATGACCGCCTCCTTGACGGAATTCGGCCGGATCCAGAGGAGGCGGCGAAGGTCGACCCCGTTCGCCTCCGCGAGCTGCGGGTCGAGGTGGTCGCCGAGATCGACGAGCGCCGCCGCCTCGCCCATGCTCGTCGCCGACGCGATCGCGGCGAGGACGACCGAAAATCGGCCGGCTGCGCGGCGGCTGATGAGCTCGACCATCCTGCCGCGCGGCAGACCTCCACCCAGGAGAGCGTCGAAGCGCGAGAGGGTCGTCGGGACCGAGTCCTCACGACGCGAGCGATCGAGGGCCCGGATCAGCTCCGTTGCGCTCATGACCTTCGCCGCGACGGAGCCGGCAAGGGCGGCGCGGAGACTCCGGACCTCCTGCCGTTCCCCGGACGGAGCGGGTCCTCGGGTCCTCGGTTCCTCGGTTCCTCGGGGGAGGTGAGGGAGGCTGGAGGTGTTCGGGTCTACGGGACGTGGAGTCGGTGAGTGGGTGGGAAGGGGGCGAGCCGGGGTGAGATCCAGGAGCTGAAACTGCAGAGCGAGAGACGATGCTGCCCGGGGCACAGGAGTAATCTATGGCGGTAATGGGGCGTAAGTCAATCGGAGTGGTCAGTGGTCAGTGGCCAGTGTCCAGTGGCTTGGTCTGTCACGCGGAGGCCTGACCACTGACCACTGACCACTGGCCACTCAACACTGGCCACGCGCCCCGCAGGTAATCCGTTATAATCCCGTCGCTTCAGGTAACTTTTTCCATGGACGCTAAGTACGACTCGACGATCGTCGAGATCTTTGGGCAGACGTATAACGTTCGCGGGGAAGGCGACCCGGACTATTTATTGGAGCTTGCGCGATTTGTCGATTCCAGGATGCGCGATGTGGCGGCGCGGGTTGCGACCGTCGATCCGATGAAGATCGCGATCCTGGCGGCTTTGAACATAGCCGATGAGTTCTCTCGGTACCGACAGCAGCGGGAGGATGCCGCTGACGTCTGGATCGAGAGGGCGGAGGAAATATCGGAGAGGCTCGGCAAAGTAATCAGCTGAGCAAACTGACGCAATTTGTGTTTCGGAGACCCTGCAGAGTTCGTGATGCTAGATCAAGCACTTGAACCGTATTTTTCTTATCCGGGTGTCCGGGTCCCGGGCCGCGTGCACGCTTTCTTCCCCTCGCGGGGATCTCAGAAGGTAGCCAAAACGGCACGGGTAGGGCTCCCACCTGTTTCATACAGGTTCAGGTAAGAATCACCACACGGCTCAGGCGGGGTACTCCGATTTCCCTCCCACAGCGCGAGCCTCCCGAGCGGAGGTGCAATTTTGGACACCCTTAACATCCTGATCGCGATCGCGGTCGGCATCATCGGTGCCGTCGTCCTGGCATTGCTCTGGGCGGTGGTTTACCGGAAGAGGGCCGCGGCGCAGGTCGACGAAGCCCGCCGGACGGCGGACCGGATCGTGGCCGACGCGGACAAGTCGGCCGAGGCGCGGATCAAAGAAGGAAATCTGGAGGCGAAGGAAAAACTCCTCCAGATGCGGTCGGAGTTCGACAAGCAGGCGCAGCAGCGCCGCGACGAGATCAAGGTCGTCGAGCGGCGCCTTCAGCAGAAGGAAGAGGCGCTCGACAAGAAGACCCTTCAGGTCGAGAGCCGCACCGCCGAAGTCGAGAAGCGCGACCGCGCTCTCGGGGACCGCGAGAAGAAGGTCGTCGACAAGGAGACCGAGCTCGAGACGCTCATCGACGAGCAGAAGCGCAAGCTCGAGCACATCTCCGGCCTCACGGTCGAAGAGGCGAAGCGGGAGCTGATCCGCGGCATCGAGAACGAAGCGAAGCTCGAAGCGGCGCAGATCATCAAGCGGATCGAGACCGAAGCGACCGAGATGGGCAACCAGAAGGCGCGGAAGATTCTCGGTACGGCGATCCAGCGGATGGCTTCGGACTACGTGGCGGAGAACACCGTCTCGGTGGTCGACCTCCCGTCGGAAGACATGAAGGGGCGGATCATCGGCCGGGAGGGGCGCAACATCCGGGCCCTCGAGCTCGCGACCGGCGTCGACCTGATCGTCGACGACACGCCGGAAGCGGTCATCCTCTCCGGCTTCGACCCGATCCGGCGCGAGGTCGCGCGCATCTCGCTCGAGCGCCTCATGCAGGACGGGCGCATCCACCCCGCCCGCATCGAGGAGATCGTCGAGAAGGTCCGTCAGGAGCTCGACCAGAAGCTGTTCGAGGAAGGGGAGGCTGCGGCCTTCTCGATCGGCATCACCGACCTCCATCCCGAGGTCCTCAAGCTCCTGGGACGTCTCCGTTACCGGACTTCGTACGGGCAGAACGTCCTCGTGCACTCGCTCGAGGTCGCGCAGCTCGCCGCTCTCATGGCCGTCGAGCTGGGCGTGAACGACACGATCGCCAAGCGGGGCGGACTGCTGCACGACATCGGCAAATCGATCGATCGCGAGATGGAAGGAACGCATCTCGAGCTCGGCCGGCAGGTGCTCGAGAAGTACGGCGAGAAGCGCGAGATCATCCACGCGATGGAGTGCCACCACGGCGACTACGACCCGACCACGGTCGAGGCGGTGCTGGTCAACGCAGCCGACGCTCTGTCTGCCGCCCGTCCGGGAGCGCGGCGCGAGATTCTCGAGAACTACGTCCACCGTCTCGAGCGCCTCGAGGCGATCGCCAACACGATGGAAGGGGTCTCGAAGAGCTTCGCCATTCAGGCCGGGCGCGAGCTTCGCATCATCGTCAACTCGGAGAAGATCACCGACGAGCAGTCGATCTGGCTGTCGAAGGATGTCGCGCGGAAGATCGAATCCGAGTTGCAGTACCCGGGACAGATCAAGGTCACCGTCATCCGCGAGATGCGGGCCGTGGACTACGCGAAGTAAGAGCCGCGGCTGTGCGGCGGAAGAGTGAAGAGAGAAGAGTGAAGAGTGAGAGTGCCGTTCGGGCTTTCACTCTTCACCCTTCACTCTTCACTCTTCTTCATTTTCCGCTTCGCCCAATTAGAAAGTTGAATTCATGAGAGTCCTCTACATCGGAGACGTCGTCGGCCAGCCGGGCCGGCGCGCTCTGCGTCACAAGCTGGAACCGGTCATCGACCGCGAGAAGATCGATTTCACGATCGTCAACATCGAAAACGCGGCCGCCGGCTTCGGGGTCACCGAGCCGATCATGGAGGAGCTCTCGGACCTCCCGATCGACGTCTACACCTCCGGCAATCACATCTGGGACAAGAAGGACTTCGTCGACAACTTCGACCACTACCCGCACGTGATCCGGCCGGCGAATTACCCCGCCGGGAACCCGGGCAAGGGGAAGGTCATCCGTCAGACGTCGAGCGGCATCAGCGTCGCGGTGCTGCAGCTGATGGGGAACGTCTTCATGCCGCCGATCGACAATCCCTTCTACTGTGCCGACAGGGAGCTCGCGGAGATCGGCGATTCGGCGAAGGTGATCATCGTCGACATCCACGGTGAAGCGACGTCCGAGAAGCAGGCGATGGGACGCTATCTCGACGGCCGGGTCTCCGGGGTCTTCGGGACGCACACGCACGTGCCGACGGCCGACGACCGGATCCTGCCGGGGGGCACCGCCTTTCAGACCGACGTCGGGATGACCGGCGCGTACGACTCGGTGATCGGGTTCCGTCCCGAGGACGCGCTGCACCGCTTCCTGATGAACACTCCGCGCAAGCTCGAGGTTGCGAAGCGCGACATCCGGCTCTCCGGCGTCATGGTCGAAGTCGACGAGACGACCGGCCGGGCGGTGCAGGTCCTGCGCATCCACGAGAAGCTGGAGGAGTAGGGTTGTCGAAGGCGTGGGACAGGCTCGCTGATGCGTCGCGCCACGCCGAGGCGAAGCTGCTCCTGTCGATCGTGGCGATCGGTCACGTCCACACCGAGGAGATTGCGACCCTCACGCCGCACTTCGCGCGGATCGAGCAGCTGGTGCTCGAAGTCGAGCCTCGCAGCCCGCTCCGGGCGCATCGCGCCGAGTTCAATCGTGCGATCGACGCGGCGACCGCCGACTGGGTGCTGATCGTCCGTGAGCACGAGACGATCGACCAGGCTCTCGCCGCCGAGATCGCGACGGCCGCCCTCGAAGGGAAGGCGCGCGGCTTCCGCATCCGCTCGGTTCCGTTCTACGCAGGACAGCCGCTCCGCATCGGTATCGACGACGGGGAGGTACGGCTCTTCCATCGCCGCTACTACCTGCGATACGCCAACAAGGGAGAGTGGGAGGAGCTGATGATTCAGGGGCCGGTGGTGCGCCTGTCGAACGCGTTCCGGTCGGTCACCTTCGACTCGCTCGACGAGCACCGCCGGTATCTGGCGGATCGCGCCGCGCCTCACTCACTGCTGCGGCGCGTGCTGCTGTTCGGCAGCTACGTGCTCGGCGCTCAAACCCTCGACCGCAACACGCTCCGCTATCTCTGGATCGAGGCCGGCTTCGACGTTCCGCCGTCGCTGTAGTCCCTCAGCTGGCAACCAGGGCCGGAGGGTGCCGCGGCGTGTTGCGCACGTGGCCGTAGGTCCTGAACTGCCGGGGCGACATCCCGTAACGCATCCGGAACTGCTGGCGGAAGTAGTTCTCCGAGTCGAAGCCACACCGGCGCGCGACCTGGGAGACCCGGACGTTTCCGCCGCGGAGAAGCCGTGCGGCCTTCTCGAGGCGTTTCTCCTTGAGGAACTGGCTCAGCAGCCTTCCGGTGATCCTGTGGAAGCGGCCGGAGACGTACTGCCGCGTGTAGCCCAGCTCGCGCGTGACCGCTTCGACGGTCACTTCTTCGTCTGCACGAAGCCGGCGGCGTACAGTCTTGATGAGTGCCCTCAGCAGACCGTCCATGGCGTTCTCCTCGACGTTGTGTGAGTCACGGACCCGCGGTACTCTGTTCGAGCCGCGAAAGGACCAACTACCTTGGGAGTATGGGTGGATTGTAGCTCAAAACGCGGAGGAGCACGCCGGTGGAGCAGAGCGGGTTTCTGAGGACAGTGCCGCTGTTCATGGATTTCGATGCGAGTGACCTGGCCGAGCTCGGACTGGCGATGCGCGAAGCGTCATTCGTCCCCGGCGACGTGCTGCTCGAAGAGGGGAACGCGAATCGCGCGCTGCACATCGTCAAGCGGGGACGCGTTCGCGTCAGCCGGCGCGTGGGCGATGCCGAGGTGCCGTTGTGCGACCTGGTCGTCGGTCAGACGTTCGGCGAGCTCTCGATCATCGAGGAAGGGGTCGCGTCGGCGATGCTGCGCGCGGTGACCGACACCGACGTCCTGTCGATCTCGATGAAGAACCTGACCGTGTTCCTCGACGCGCGTCCGGCCGCCGCCGCCTCGTTCTGGCGGCAGATCGCGGTCGAGTTGCGCCGGCGCCTGCTCCAGACCAACGACATCGTCCGTACGTACTTCGAGATGAACCGCGCGCTGATCGAGAACCCGACGTTCCGCGAGGCTTACGCCCTCTGCAACCGGTAGCGCGCGACCGACGGCATCCCCGCTCGAATCCTCATCCCTCAGCCCTCGGTCCTTTCCTCGTCCACCGTTCCGCATCGCGCTCGCGGAACTTCTTCATCATCGCGGCGAACTGCTCGTCGAGGTCGATGTCGAGCGAGTTCGCGAGACAGATGAGGACGAACATCGCGTCGGCGATCTCGCCACCCACCTCGCCGGTATTTTCTCCCGGCTTCGGCGTCTTGCCGCCGTAGTGGTGCATCAGGACGCGGGAGAGCTCACCGACCTCTTCCGTCAGCCGGGCGAGCATCGCAAGGGGCGGGAAGTAGCCTTCTTCGAACTGCGAGATCCACTCGTCGACTTCGCGCTGCAGCGGCTTGAAGGGCATTCGCCGATTGTGGCGTGTGTTACGATCTTCGTCCAATGCGCTTAGCCGCCGCCGGAGCCGTCGCCGTCGTGCTTTTCACTGCTTCCGCAGCGAGTGCAGACGTCCGTATCTCGGTGAAGAACGACGGTACGAAAGTCATCTACAACGTCGGGCGAAGCGTCGATCCCCGCCTGAGCGACATGAAGTGGCTGGCGAAGCAGCACGACCGCCGCTCCCGCTTCGACCCTTACATCGAGCGCTATGCCGAGCAGTACGGTGTCGACCCGGTCCTCGTCCGCGCCGTGATCCAGATCGAGTCCAACTTCGATCCGCGCTCGGTGTCGCGAAAAGGGGCGCGGGGGTTGATGCAGCTGATGCCTGCGACCGCGAAGCGGTACCGCGTGAAGGATCCGCACGATCCGGAGCAGGGAATCCGCGGCGGGATCCATTACCTCTCCGACCTTCTTCGGATGTTCCCCAACGATCTCCGGCGCGTTCTCGCCGCATACAACGCGGGTGAGGGGGCGGTTCAGCGCCACGGCGGCATCCCGCCCTACGCCGAGACGAAGACGTATGTCGCGCGCGGCCTGACCGTCTACCACGGCCGCGTGCCGGGCGAGCCGCTCTTCTATCGCGGCAGGCCGGGCGGGCCGAAACTGCGCGGCGGATTCACCGGCCGGACCGTCACAGCTGCGGTTCTTCCGGGCGTGAAGGTTCTCGGCACGCGTTAGTCACGGCGGCCGGGCGGAACACTCGGATACAATCGCTGGCCATGCCTGAGTGGGAACCGGCACTCGCGCCTCCTTTTGACCAGGGGGTCTTTCTCCTCCACTACAACCGAGGGCGCGAGGCTTTTCAGGAAGGTCGTTACGCGGAGGCACGGCGTGAATTCGAAGCCGCGCAGAAGCTGCGTCCCGAAGATTCCGACGTCCTGAATCTGCTGGGACTCGTCTACTTCAAGACCAACGCGTTTCCCGAGGCGGAAGTCATCTACCGCCGGCTCGTTGTCGACAACGCGGGCGTCTTCATCCTGCACTCGAACCTGGGTCTGATCCTGTTCAAGCAGGGGAAGCTGGATGAGGCCGAGGGGTTCCTGCGCCGGTCGATCGAGCTTCGGCCGAACTACGCCAAGTCTCATCTCTACCTCGGCATCCTCTACAGACAGCGGAAGCGGTACGAGCTCGCGCTCGAGCACCTGAAGTTCGCCGGCGCGGACAAGCTGGTTCGCGAAGTGGAGGCGGAGATGCCGCCACCTCCGAAGCCGCGGGAGCCCGAGGTACCGAAGCCCGCACCGGCTCCAGCCCCCGCGACTCCCGTGC
>JBAQWH010000050.1:0-7392 GCA_049298815.1 Thermoanaerobaculia bacterium
GGAAGGCGCTCCGCAGGGAGGCGCTCCGCAGGAAGGCGCTCCGCAGGAAGGCTCTCCGCAGGGAGGCGCTCCGCAGGAAGGCGCTCCGCAGGAAGGCGCTCCGCAGGGAGGCGCTCCGCAGGAAGGCGCTCCGCAGGAAGGCGCTCCGCAGGAGCGCTGGCGATTAGCCGGGGGTGGAGCGAAGCGACACCCCCGGAACGCAACGCCACAGGCTTTGCGCCGCGCCCGCGGCGCTGGCTCTACCAGTCGAAGAGAAAACCTCTTCCCGACGCGCCGCCGGGCTCCCTCGGAGAAACGCCCGGTAGAGAACGAGCCCCTCACTCGCACTCCGAGGGACCCTCGGCACACGAGGTGTCAGATGCCGTCTACGTTTGTAAACCTGACCTACCACATCGTCTTCAGCACCAAGAATCGCGAGCCGATGATCGCGAGCACCTGGCGCCCTCGCCTGTACGAGTTTTTCGGCGGCTGCGTTCGTACATCCGGCGGCACATGTCTCGAGATCGGAGGAACGGCCGACCACCTTCATCTGCTTGCCGGACTCAAAGCCACGCACCGGATGTCTGATTTTCTCCGCGATGTGAAACGCGCAACGTCATCGTGGGCTCGGGACACCGTCCTTCCGACGTTCGCCTGGCAGGACGGCTACGGCGCATTCAGCGTCAGCCAGGGTGTATGTCCAAAGGTCGTGCAGTACATCCGAAGACAGGAGGAGCATCACCGGACGCAGACATTCCAGGAGGAGTACCGCGAGTTGTTGAGACGCGCAGGGATTACGTTCGACGAGCGATATCTGTGGTGACCGGCGCCGCTGTCGCGGCGCGACACCTGTGGCGGGGCGTTCCGGGGGTGTCGCTTTCGCTCCACCCCCGGCTAATTGCCCTCGCTCCTCCGGAGCGGCTCCAGCTGGTCCAATCGCCGTAGCTCTTCCGGGGCGGCTCCAGCTGGTCCAATCGCCGTAGCTCTTCCGGGGCGGTTTCAGCTGGTCCAATCGCCGTAGTTCCTCCGGAGCGGCTCCAGGCTGGCCAGCGCCCTCACTCCTGCGACCGCCAACCTCCGCTAATCGCCGTTGCTCCTCCGAAGCACGCGCCCGCCACCGTAGCCCGCGCGCGTACGCCCCTCGCTTGACGCTCGCCCCTACCACTTGTCCGGAATCTTGCCTGTCCCTCCGGGCGCGCGTTTCCGCGGGGCGTCGAGGGTCGTGTACTCGAGCTCGCGATTCGCGCGGACGGCACGGAGGAGGAGGCCGCCGCGGGACATGTCGCCGAGGCCGGCGAAGACGGCGGGGAACCGGAGGCGGTCGCCGAAGACCGGCTGCAGAACGTCGACGTACTTGCCCGACGCAACGCTGCCGAGGAGCACGATCTCCGAGTCGGGCGCCAAGGCATCCGCGAGCGACGCCGCGGTCTCGCGCAGCGTGCGAACGTAACCCTCGTCCTTCACGCTCACGTCGGTCTTCCGCAGCACCGCCATCCGCTCGACGGTGATCCGCCAGTCGGGCCGCACCAGGCCGAACCCAGGCGCGATCACGAACACGTTCTCCGGCGCTGCGAAATGGCGCGCGTAGGCGATCTTCCCGCGGAAGTAGAGCGCGCTCATGTAGATGAACGCATCCGCGATCGGGACCCCTTCGTCGCTCCGATACAGCATCGCCGCGTCCGACTTCGAACGCGGCGACACGAGCTGATTCGCGCGGATTCCCGACGTATTCGCGGGCGAGAGGAGGAAGACGCTCGCCACTAGGCGACTGCGGCGTCCTTCGCCAGCACCCGGCGCAGGTAGAGCCCCGTCGCGCTCTCCTTGACGTTGGCGATGTCCTCGGGAGTTCCCAGAGCGATGATCAGCCCCCCCGCGTCTCCCCCTTCCGGACCGAGGTCGATCACGTGGTCGGCGGTCTTGATGACGTCGAGGTTGTGCTCGATCACGACCACGGTGTTGCCGCGGTCGACGAGGCCGTGCATGAGGTGGAGGAGCTTCGCCACGTCATCGAAATGCAGGCCGGTCGTCGGCTCGTCGAGGATGTAGAGCGTCTTGCCGGTGGCCCGTTTCGCGAGCTCACGGGCGAGCTTCACGCGCTGCGCCTCCCCGCCGGAGAGGGTCGTCGACGACTGCCCCAGCCGGATGTAGCCGAGGCCGACGTCGTCGAGCGTCCGGAGGACGTTCGCGATCTTCGGGATGTTGCGGAAAACCTCGAGCGCCTGCTCGACCGTCATCGCCAGGATGTCCGCGATCGAGGAGCCCTTGTACTTCACCTCGAGCGTCTCGCGGTTGTAGCGGTGGCCGCCGCAGACATCGCAGGTGACGTAGATGTCGGGGAGGAAGTGCATCTCGATCTTGATCTGCCCGTCGCCCTTGCACGCTTCGCAGCGGCCGCCCTTCACGTTGAACGAGAAGCGCCCCGGCCCGTAGCCGCGCATGCGCGCTTCGGGGGTCTGCGACATCAGGCTCCGAATTTCGGTGAAGAGCTGGGTATACGTCGCCGGGTTCGAGCGCGGCGTCCGGCCGATGGGCGACTGGTCGATGTCGATGACCTTGTCGAGGAGATCGAGACCGTCGATCCGGTCGTGTTCTCCGGGGGTGTCGACCGAGTCGTAGAAGTGACGCGAGAGCGCGCGGTAGAGGATGTCATTCACGAGCGTCGACTTGCCCGAGCCGCTGACGCCGGTCACGGCGACGAAGAGGCCGAGCGGAATCGTGACGTCGACGTTCTTGAGGTTGTTCTGTCGTGCCCCGCGGATCACCAGCTCGTTCTCACCGGCGATGCGACGGGTCGCCGGGACGTCGATCCGCACCTCGCCCCGCAGGTATTTCGCGGTCAGCGAGTTCGGAGCCTGACGCACCTGCTCGAGCGTCCCCTCGGCGACGACCTCCCCGCCGTGCACACCAGCGCGCGGACCAAGGTCGATGATGTGGTCGGCAGTCTCGATCGTCTCCTCGTCGTGCTCGACGACGATGACGGTGTTGCCGAGGTCGCGAAGCTCGAGGAGCGAGTGGATGAGCTGCCGGTTGTCCCGCTGGTGAAGGCCGATCGACGGCTCGTCGAGGACGTAGAGAACGCCCATCAGCTTCGACCCGATCTGCGTCGCGAGACGGATGCGCTGGGCTTCGCCGCCGGAGAGCGTGGCGGCATTGCGGTCGAGCATCAGGTAGCCGACACCGACCGAATTGAGGAAGCCGAGCCGGTCGCGGACTTCCTTGAGGATCTTCCCGGCGATCGCTTCGTCGCGCGCGGTCAGGGCGATCGCACGGAAGAACTCCGCCGCATCCGCGAGCTGGAGCGCGACGACCTCGTCGATCGGCCGCCCCGCAACGGTGACGCTCAACGCTTCGGCCTTCAGGCGCCGGCCCTTGCACTCGGGGCACTTCGTCGGCGTCATGAACCGCTCGATCTCCTCGCGGATGTCGTCGGAGTCGGACTCGAGGTACCGGCGCTTGAGCATCGGCACCAGCCCTTCGTACTGGCCGCTGTACTCGTACTTGCTCTGGTCCCCCTGGAACTCGAAGCGGATCTTGTCCTCCGAGCCGTAGAGGATGCAGTTGCGCGCCTTCTCGGGAAGCATCTCCCACGCAGTGGTCAGCTTGATCTTGTAGTGAGCGGCCACCGTGTGGATCTGGCGGAGGCGCCAGTGGTCGGAGCCTTCTTTCCAGAGCGCGAGCGCACCGTCGGTGATCGACTTCGTCCCGTCGGGGACGACCTTCCGCTCGTCGATCTCGAGCAGCACGCCGAGGCCGGAGCAGCGAGAGCAGGCTCCGAACGGGGAGTTGAACGAGAAGAGCCGCGGCGTGATCTCGCCGATCGAGATGCCGCAGTCCGGACAGGCGTAGTTCTGCGACATCAGCTCCTCGCGGCGATCCTCCTGATAGAGGATCTTCACGAGTCCCTTGCCGACGCGCGTCGCCGTCTCGAGCGAGTCGGCAAGACGCTGCGCGACCCCCTCCTTCATCACGATGCGGTCGATCCGGATGTCGATGTCGTGCTTCTTCTGTTTGTCGAGCACGGGCGGATCGGCGAGCTCGACCTCCTCGCCGTCGACGACGGCATGCGTGAACCCTTCCTTCACCATCTGCAGCATCTGCTTCCGGTACTCGCCCTTCTTCCCCCGGATGTACGGCGCGAGGATCGTGAACTTCGTGCCGCTCTTCATCAGGAGCAGCCGGTCGACCATCTGCTGGATCGTCTGCGGACGGATCTCCTGCCCGCAGCCGGTGCAGTGCGGAACGCCGACCGACGCATAGAGCAGCCGGAGGTAGTCGTAGATCTCGGTCACCGTGCCGACCGTCGAGCGTGGGTTCCGCGAGGTCGTCCGCTGCTCGATCGAGATCGCAGGCGAAAGGCCTTCGATCGCGTCGACGTCCGGCTTCTCCATCTGCTCGAGGAACTGCCGGGCGTACGCCGAGAGCGACTCGACGTAGCGACGCTGCCCTTCCGCGAAGATCGTGTCGAAGGCGAGCGAGGACTTTCCGGAGCCGCTCACCCCCGTGATCACGACGAACTTGTTCCGGGGAATGACGACGTCGATGTTCTTGAGGTTGTGCTCGCGCGCGCCGCGGATGGTGATCGAGTCCATAGGTGAGCTGAATTTAACTACCGCAGGGCCGCGGGTGTTCCCTTTCTACGGCGGGTGGAGGGCACGGCCGCGTCCGCCGCCCCTGGAAGTGTGAAGTGTGAAGTAGGAAGTGTGAAAGACGCTGAGCTTCGGACACACTCCTTTTTCACACTTCACACTTCACACTTCACACCTCCCTTGACGCTGGCTCGACCCTCCGCTATAGCTCCGCGAGCCTTGTCAGCCCTCGCCCTCTATCTCGCCGTCGCCGCCGCACTCTTCATCCTGTGGAGCCGGCACGTCCAGCGCGTGACGGTCGCCGCGGCGATCGTGGTCGTCCTCCTGCCGTTCTGCTTCACCGGAAAAGCTCTGCTGACTGGGCAGGTCTACGCGCCGATCGACCTCCCCTTCATGTCGGAGCCGCTGAAGGACTACCAGGCGGATTACGGGATCACTCGCATCCACAACGCCACGCTCTCGGATGTCTACTGCCAGATCATTCCGTGGCGCAAAGCGGTGCGCTACGCGTACTCGATCGGCGAGTGGCCGTTGTGGAACCCGTTCATGCTCTGCGGCGACATCCTCGCGCAGGCGGCGCAGCCGGCGCCTTACGATCCGTTCAACCTGCTGAGCATGCTGATCCCGTTCGCGTCGAGCCTGACGTTCGCGGCGGTGATCACCTTCTTCCTCGCCGCCTTCTCGACGTTCACGTTCGCGCGCTCGACAGGGCTCAGGGAATGGCCGTCCGTCCTGGCTGCGGCGGCGTACATGTACTGCGGAATCCTCGCGTTCTTCGTCGCCTGGCCGCTGGCCCGCGCGTGGGCGCTGATGCCGTTCGTCCTCTTTGCGGTGCGGCTGCTCGTGCACGAGCGGACGGTCCGGGCGGCGGGCTTCCTCGTCGCCGCACTGACTCTCGAAGTCTTCGCCGGCCACCCCGAGTCGCTGCTTCACATCACGTTCGTCGGCGTGTTGTACGGGCTGTTCGAGCTCGCCACCGTCCGCCGCGGGACGCAGCGGGCGATCACGCTCGCGCTGGCCGCGGGAGTGGTCACGCTCTGCCTCACCGCGATCTTCCTGATCCCGTTCATCGAGGCCACGACGCAGACGTACGAGACGGTGATTCGCACCGAGCACTTCTCGCGCATGCCGATCGACACCTCGCCGGAGCACGTCGGGATGCGCGCCGGTCTCGCGTTCTTTCCCTGGTTCGGACTGCGGCACGAAGGGCGCGACATCACGCCTTTCTGGGATGCGGAGATCGCGCGGGTCGGCGGGCTGGTGCTCGCGCTCGCGCTTGCGAGCCTGGTGCTCGCTCCTCGCCGCGGCGCAACCTGGTTCTTCTTCGCCCTCGCCGTTTTCTCTCTCTGGTCGGCGTTCGACGCGCCGCCGGTCGCGGACTGGCTGCATGCGATTCCGCTGTTCAACATCGCGCTCAACGACCGTCTCGCGTTCGCCGCCTGCTTCGCGCTCGCGATGCTCGCGGCGATCGCGGCCGACTCGTGGCCGTCCGGCCGAAACCGGTTCGCGGCCGCGGCCGTGATGCTCGCCTGCACCGGCGCACTCGCCATTGCGACCTGGCTCACCTACAAGCCGCACGCGGACCTCGGGATGAACCCTCCGTACATCAAGCTGCTCGCGGCGATCGACCTCGTGCCGATCGTCCTCGTGGCGGCGCTGCTCCTGCTGCGGGTCAACCACCGGATCGCGGTGCCGATCATCCTCGCCCTCGTGCTCGCCCAGCGGACGGCCGAGGACGGCGGGTTCTACCCTTCGGTCCCGCAGGAAGCGTTCTATCCGCGCGTTCCGGTCATCGAGGCGATCCCGCCATCGGCCGAGCCGTTCCGCATGATCGGACGCGACTACGCGCTCGTACCGTCCAGCGCGGCTCTCTACCAGCTCGAGGATGCCCGCGGCTACGAGGCGATGACGTTCCTCCGCCTGGCCGAGACGTTCCCGCTCTGGTCGATTCCGCAGCCGGTCTGGTTCAACCGCGTCGCGGACCTCGACAGGCCGTTCCTCTCGATGATCAACGTCCGCTACGCGATCTCCCCCGGCGAGATCGCCATCCCGGACGGCTGGCGGCGGAAAATGTCGGACCGGAACAGCACGCTGCTCGAGAACACCCGGGTTCTTCCGCGGGCCTTCGTGCCGCGGCGCGTGCGCTACGAGCAGAACGGCCCGGAGGTTCTCAAGGGGATGCGGTCCGCGACCGACTTCACAGAAGTCGGGTGGATCCTCGCTCCTGAGGTCGGTCCGCACGACGCACCGAACGGTCCGGGACGGATCTCGATCCGGCGTGACGGTCTTGCCTATCAAATCGATGCGGTGATGGAGAACGACGGCTGGGTGATCGTCTCGAACAGCGCCTGGAAGGGCTGGCGGGCTTACACCGGCGGCAGGCGGATTCAGACGCGGTTCGCGAACCACGCGGTCATCGGCGTCCACGTGCCGCGCGGCACGCACCGCATCCGCCTCGTCTACCTGCCGCAGTCGTTCGTGATCGGCCGCGCCGTGAGTTTCGCGACGCTGCTGCTCATCGTCATCGCGTCGGCGGCGGCGTGGTGGAGGCGGCGAGCCAGGCGAGGTATGGCTCCGACCCCTGCGTAACCGGCAGCACGAGGAACTCCGGCACTTCGTACGGGTGAAGAGCGAGCAGTTCGCGCTGCAGATCGTCGACGCGGGACGCCATCGTCTTCATCACGAGGAGTTGCTCCCCCTCCTCTTCGATCGCGCCGTTCCACCGATAGACCGAGTGGATCCGCTCGACGATGTTGACGCAGGCGACGAGCTGCCGGCCGACGAGCTCCCGTGCGAGCGCCTTTGCGTCGAATGCGGCGCCGACGGT
>JBAQWH010000051.1:0-2205 GCA_049298815.1 Thermoanaerobaculia bacterium
GACGGTCGGGTCGGCCATGGCCTGGCCGACGAAGGACCAGGAGCTGCACGGCGCCGGATTGTTCTGGCTGCAGAACTCCTGGGTCGTGTTCGACATCCCGATCGACAGCATGACGATCTTTCCGGCCGGATCGGGATTCCCATCCCTGTCGAGCGGCCGAACCAGTGCCGCCTGGGCCAGCCCGCCCAGCCTGTGCTCGAGCGGCATCGCGTTCCCCTCGGGGTAAAGGCCGCCTGGAAATCCGAGGTAGGTCTGAGTGCCCAGGTCCGTCATCGGTACCAGCGACTGAGCGGCGAGAGGAAATGCGAACAGGCACAGCCAGAGGTAGAGCGGCGGGGGTCGCATGATCATTGGACGCTCAAATCGCGATCGCGCTTACCAGACTACTCCGGTGCTGGAGCCAGCGCCGACGTCTGAGCAACGACATCCGGCCGAGGAGGATTCACGACCTTCCCGAAATCTGCGTCCCACCTTCTCCCGCGAGCACCTTGAAGAGCGTGATGCGGTGGTTCTGTTCTGCGAAACGGAGCGCGACGAGTCGCTGCTTCGCGGCGAACAGCGATCGCTCAGTCCTGGCAGCCTCGAGTCAGATCTTCACGACTGCGTCTCGACACCCCCGGTCGTCCCGGCAGCCCGCCGCAGTCTCCATCGCTCCTGCCGGTGATGCACGAACGCGTAGAACGTCGGCAGCGCAAAGAGCGTGAACAGCGTCGACGTGACGAGCCCTCCAATCATCACGATCGCGAGCGGCCTCTCGATCTCCGTGCCGTGCAGGCGCAGCACGAGGAGCGGCATGAGGCCAAGGATCGCGGTACATGCCGTCATGAGCTTGGGCCGCACGCGCCCGATGCTCGCTTCGCGCAACGCCGCGTCGAACGATGTCCCTTCCGCCATCAGTCCCTTCACCTGTGCGATGAGCACGAGTCCGTTCTGCACCGCGATGCCGAAGAGACCGATCAGTCCGACGAGTGACGACACGTTCCAGCTCTCACCCGCGATCAGCAGCGCGACGATGCCACCGACGAACGCATCCGGCAGCGTCGCGAGAATCACCAGCGCCTCGGCGGTGGAGCCGAGTGCCAGGTACAGCAGGATGAATACCGCGAAGACCGCGATGGAGATCGCGATCAGCAGCGATCGCGTCGCCCGTTCCTGGCTCTCGACACGCCCGCCGACGTTGAGGAAGTAGCCCGCAGGGAGCTTCAGCTCTCGCTCCAGGCGTCGGCGTACTTCAGCCGCGGCACCGCCGAGATCGCGTCCTTCGACGCTCGCTTCGACCGCGATCCGACGGCTTCCCGCCTCGCGGCGGATCGCTCCCGGCCCGAAGGTCTTCGTGATCGTCGCGAGCTGGTTCAGCGGGATCCGCGAGCCGTCGTGGCCATCGATCAGCAGCGAGCCGATCGCATCGACGTCGTCCCGCGCGTCGTCCTGCAGACGCACGACGAGATCGTAATTGCGCTGACCGACCCAGACGCTCGACACCTCCTCGCCGACCATCCCGATGCGCACGGCTTCGATCACGTCGCCGGGCGTGAGTCCGACGCGCGCAGTCGCCACTCGATCGACATCGATCCGGAGTTGCGGGAGACCGGTCATGCGCTCGGCGCGAAGGTCCGCCATCCCTTCGACGCGGCCCATGATCGTCCTGGCCTGGTCGGCAAGACTCGTGAGCGTGTCGAGGTTCGGACCGAAGATGCGCACCGACAGGTCGGCCGGCGTGCCGCCGAGCCCCTCGTCGATGCGCATCCCGAGCGGCGTCGTGAAGAGGATGGACACGCCCGGCACGTTCTCCGTCCTCTCGCGCATGTCGCGCTCGATCGCGTCGAGGCTCCGTGCCCGATCTTTCTTCAGCACGACCAGAACGTCGGAGATCGTGTGCGGCATCGGGTCCTCGGTCCGCTCGGCTCGACCGGTTCGCCGCACCACGTCCTCGACTTCCGGGATGCGACGGAAGAGGTCCTCCACCCGGTGGTTCAGCCGGTCCACTTCCTCGAGCGATGCCTCCGAGGGAAGCACCGTCTGCACGAGGAAGGCACCTTCGTCGAGCTCCGGCATGAAGTCGCTGCCGACGACGAACGCCAGCGCGAGCGCAGGGATCGTGATCGCCAGCGTCACGACCCGCACGAGTCCCGCATGCGCCATGCACCAGTCGAGCAGCGGAGCGTAGCGCCGCTTGATCGCGCGGATGACTGCTACGTCCTCCTC
>JBAQWH010000052.1:0-4120 GCA_049298815.1 Thermoanaerobaculia bacterium
GTGTGAAGTGTGAAAGGGCCCCTGGCGAGCGTCTTTTCACACTTCACACTTCACACTTCTTACTTCAGCCTCTCCCTCACGCGTTCAAGTACCCATCAGGCTGATGACCGCTCCTCCTCTTGCGAACCTGATCAACGAGCTCACGAAGCTGCCGGGCATCGGCGGAAAGTCGGCGGCCCGGCTGGCGTACCACATCCTCAAGCGCCCGGCTGGAGAAGCCGAGTCGCTGGCGAACGCAATCCTCGAAGTAAAGAGCCGGATCTTCCGATGTTCGAAGTGCAACAACATGACGGACGTCGAGCCGTGCGCGATCTGCAGCGATCCGCGCCGCGACCCCGGTCTGATCTGCGTCGTGGAAGAGGCGTTCAACATTCCGACGATCGAGCAGACGCGCGACTTCAAGGGGCTGTACCACGTCCTGCTCGGCGCGCTCTCGCCATTGAAAGGGGTCGGCCCCGCCGACATCGACGTCGCGGGGCTGGTGAAGCGCGTCCAGGCCGGCGAGGTCAGAGAGGTCATCGTCGCGACGAACCCGAATGTCGAAGGAGAGGCGACCGCGCTCTATCTCGCGCAGCAGCTGCACCCGATCGGCGTCCGCACGACGCGCCTCGCGTTCGGTCTTCCGGTCGGTGGAGACCTCGAATACGCCGACCAGGTCACGATGTCGAAGGCACTCGAAGGGCGGAGGGAGATCTGACGAAGTGTGAAGTGTGAAGTCGGAAGTGTGAAAGAAGACCCGGGCGGGTGGGCTTTCACACTTCACACTTCACACTTCACACTTCATCCTCCCCTTCCCCCCGGACGGCGGGAACGTGCTATACAATCCCGTCCCCGTCTCACGGGCAAAAACGGTGAACAATGGCAAGCCCTGATCTCGTCATGTACGAGGAGGAATACCAGCAGATCAAGGAGATTCTCCATCGTCTGCAGGTAGACTCCAACGCGAAAATCGTCTTCCTGGTCGACAAGAACGGGCAGCAGATCGCGTGCGAGGGAGACATGCGTGGCGTCGATGCGACGTCGCTCGCGTCCCTGACGGCGGGAAATGTTGCCGCGACCGACGGCCTGGCGAAGCTCATCGGAGAAAAGGAATTCTCGATCCTCTTCCACGAAGGGGAGCGGGACAACATCCACATCTCGCTCGTTGCCCAGCGCGTCATCCTGGTGATCATCTTCGACGAGCGCTCGTCCCTCGGCCTCGTGCGGTTGCGCGTCAAGAAAGCCTCCCAGGAACTCGAGCGGACGTTCGAAGTGCTCCTCCGGAAATCGGAAGCGGAGCGCGGAAACATGGCCAACCGGTTCGACTCCCCGTTCGCCGAGATCACCGACGAGGACATCGACAGCCTGTTCAGCGAATAGCCCATGACGTTCATCAACTACGCGGCGCGGGAGATCAACTGCAAGATCGTCTACTACGGCCCAGGGCTGTGCGGGAAGACGACCAACCTGCAGTGGATCTACGACAAGACCAATCCGCAGGCGAAAGGGAAGCTGATCTCCCTCGCTACGGAGACTGACCGCACGCTGTTCTTCGACTTTCTCCCGCTCGACCTCGGCACGGTCCGCGGGTTCAAGACCCGCTTCCACCTCTACACCGTTCCCGGGCAGGTCTTCTACGACGCGTCACGGAAGCTCATCCTCAAGGGGGTCGACGGCGTCGTCTTCGTCGCCGATTCTCAGGCGGCGCGCATGGAAGCGAACATCGAGTCGCTCCAGAACCTCGACAAGAACCTCAAGGAACAGGGCTACGAGCTCGACACCGTCCCTTACGTCCTGCAGTTCAACAAGCGCGATCTCCCGACCGCGCTCACGCCTGACGACATGTACCGGCAGCTCAACTTCAAGGGCGAGCCGACGTTCGAAGCGGTCGCGATGAACGGCACCGGCGTGTTCGACACCCTGAAGGCCGTCGCGAAGCTCGTCCTCAACGAGCTCAAGAAGAAGTGACGTCGACGGCGCGTCCGTCGATCCCCTGCTTCCCTCCCCTGTACAGCAACCACAACGCGACGATCTGCACGACGTGGTAGAGATCGTTGTGGTTGAAGTGCGGGTGCAGGGCGAAGCCGCTCGCCTGAATCACCGCGGCGAGCGCAGACATCGCGATTCCGCCGAGCACCCACGGCGAAGCGCGGGACCAGCGCACCGCGTGAACGACTCCGACGAGCAGCATTGACGTCCCGTAGTCGGCGATCACGACGATGAAGCTCGGATCGAGCCTGACCCACATCGCATACGCGGAGAACTTCACGACGGCGAAGACCGCGAATCCGCGGCCGAGCCCCGCCAGAAGAAAGCAGCTCGCAGCGCCGATGAAGAGCACCGTTGCGAGCCAGACCTGCTGCTCCGCGGACGTAGTCAGTCGCGGCGCGATCGCGTGGAACGACCCGCCGGTAATCGCTCCAGCCGCGGTGAATAAGAACGCCATCGACCAGGCGCGATTCGGCCGCCAGAGCCTCAGCGCGAAAGCGAATGCGAACCCGGCCAGCAGGTAGTCCGTCAGCACGGTCATCGGCTCGTAAATCACGAGCGCATGTTCGCGCAAAAGCGGACCTCAGGCCAACCGTCTCGAGGAGAGCGGCGCGCGTCGTCACCGGATCAACGGGGTGCCGCGGGGGCTGCTCGCGTGACGAGCGGCATCGTCTGACTCGAGAGGAACGAGGCGAGATCGTCGTCCGCCCGCTCCGCGAGGTCGAGCAGGCCGGCCTGCCGGTAGCACGACGCCCGGAGTGACAGCACGTCGGCCGACCACATGGGGTTTGGCTCGCCGTCGCGCAGCGCCGCCAGCGTCTCGGCTCCGCAGCCGTGAGCCTGGCGCGCGATGACGATTCGCGCATAGCGCCGGAAGTTGTCCTGCTGGTAGGTCGAGAACGGCGTCTTGAGCTGCTCGAGCAGCAGCCCGGCGCTCGCGGGCTCCTGTTGCGCGACCGCGATCGCGGTATCGAGCGAGTTCCGTGCGATCTCCGGCAGCGCCCAGGGGGAACGATGCATTTCTACGAACGCCTGCCGGAGGTGCCGGGCGGCCTCGGCATGGCGTCCCTGCTTGTGGCGTAGCTCCGCGAGCACCATCTCCCCCTCGGCCGGCTCGATTTCGCGAAGGGCTGCGGCCATCGGCTCGGCTGCCGGGTCGCCGCGCCGCGCGAGGTACATCGCGCGCAGAGCCAGGTCGTACGAGTTCACCGGCGAGACCACGTTCTCCTGTCCCGGCAGGCCGATCCTCCGGTGAGCCGCAACCGCGGTCGGATCGAGGCGCCCGCGCATGGTTCTCGGAAACACCGTTCCCAGGCGCTCGGAGGTCGCAATCAACTGAAGCAGTGCATTGGCCGAGGCGTCGAGGCTCCGCGCGAACCCGAACTCGATCACTGGCCTGTCGTCGGTGTTCAGGTCGGTCGCCTCTGCCGCGGCGCGGAGGGCGAACTCCTCGTTGGCCGCCATGTGAGCCATGAAGCCTTCGGCGGTGTGGACCCTCCAGGCCTTGCCCACGGCCGTTCGGTACGGCTCCGTCCGGAGCAGCCCGCGGAGACGGTCGACGTCGTGGACGATCGGCTCGCGCGACGCGAGGAGGACGGCGTCACCGCGGGTCGTCCACCACGTCTCGACGTGCGGGAAGACCGCGGTCATCGTCGCGTAGATCGTGCGTGCGGTGGAGGAATCGATCGCGTACATCTGCATCCACTGCACGAGGATGCCGTTCCGGTTCAGGCGACTCGCAGCCGCCTCGTAGAACTCCTTCGTGAAGAGGGAGGCGATGCCGGCGCGGTACGGATTCGAAGGCTCCGACGCGATGACGTCGTACGACCGCGGTGTCGCGAGCAGCACCTCGCGGGCGTCCGCGATCTGGATGTGGATCCGCGGGTTGCTCATCGCGCCGCCATTCACGGCCTCGCACTGCCTCGCGACCTCGAGGACGACCGGCTCGAGCTCGACGACGTCGACGCGCTCCATCGACGGGATGAGCCCGAGCCAACCGGCGCTGCTGCCGGTTCCCAGCCCGATGACCAGCGAGGTGCGCGGCTGCGGGTGCAACATCGCGCCGATCATCCCGGCCATCACCTGCGTCGCCGCGTCGCCGCGTGCCGCGCCGTCGACCTTGCCGTTCACGATGAACGACAGGTCGTTCGCC
>JBAQWH010000053.1:0-6006 GCA_049298815.1 Thermoanaerobaculia bacterium
CCTGCAGGCCTCATCGCCGTGGGCACGATCAGCGCCGATCTCGCGTACCTGATGTACCAGCAGTTCCGGATGATCCTCGGCATCGCGACGATCTACGGCCATGAAGCGACCGGCCGCGAGCGGTTCACCGAAGCGCTCTCCTGTCTCGCGCTGACCTCGGGCATCGGGATCGGTAAGCAGGGACTCGCCACCGTGATCGGCTCCGCGACCGTCGAAGGCGGCCTGATCGCCGAGAAACTGGGAGCGAGATTCATGCGCGAACGGCTGACGAAATTCGTCCCACTGTTCGGCGTGATCTCCGGAGGCGCGCTCAACTACGTCTCCGTTCACGCAGTCGCACGCAGCGCCATCCGCTACTACGAAGGGCGGATCGATCCGGCCCTCGCGGACGCGATCTGGGCCGAGGGCGACCGCGAGCACGCGTAGCGCGAGAGGTGCGTGTCGACCCCGCGCGCATTCCATCCGACGGCATCCACCAGTTGTAACCGCGACGCGGAATGCACTCACCGGAGCGGTGGTTTGCTCGCCTGAATCGAGCATGCCCAAGTTTGACTACGAGCCGATAAGCGAGTCGCACTCCGCGTTCATCGAGCGGCGGCGACTCCGCCGCATCCGGATGATCGTCGAGCTCACACTCAACCTGATCAGCAGCGATCGCACGGTCTCGTACCGCGAAGCCAGAAGCCTCGTCGGTTGTGCGCGAAAAGCCGTCCTCGAGATCTTCCCCGGATTCGACGCTCAGTACGAGCAGGTCGTGCAACCGCACTTCGACCGCGTGCTGCAGCTTCGCTGGCCCGATGAAGAGCTGCGGATCTTCGACAGCCACGAGCTCGTCAACTGATCCGACCGCAGCTCACCGGTCCGGCACGAACCCACGCATCTCGAGACGCTCGATCGTCGCCGCGGAAAACGCACTCCTCCGCGCGAACAACATCGACGTCCCGTCGTAGCCGATGAGCGCCCACTCGGCCCGCGGCCAGTACGCGAGAGAGGCCGGCGACGAGCGGACCTGCCCCGTCTTCGCATCGACGATCGGGATCGGCGGTCTCATCTCTTCGACCGCGAGGTCGATCCGGTATTTCGCGAGCAGTGCGCGCCACTCGCGCTCGTTCGCCAGCGCCCTCCCCAGCTCGGTGATGAACGCCCGGTGCAGTTCGTTGCGGCCGTCGGTCAGCACTCGCCGCTCCGGATAGAGCGACCAGATCAGGTAACCGCCGAACTGGTCCGCGTTGTAGATGTTCCCGGCGAGGTTCTCCGCGCGCAGGACGGCGACGGACCCGGCAGGGAACCGGCCCTGCGGAATCCCGGCTCCATGCGGGCTCGTAACGGCTGCAACCACGAGCGCTGCCGCAGCGACTCCTCCGGCAACGACACGCCAGCGGGTGTCGAGCCGGGGGAACGCCGGCATGACGAGCAGCGGAAACGTCGCGAAGAACAGATTCTGGTTGCGCACGTGGCGCACGGCGAGGAAGGCGAAGAGCGCGAGAAGCAGAAATCGCCAGACGTGCTGCCGCGGCAGATCCGTTTTCGCGATCACGACGAACGCGACCGCGATGGCGACATAGAGCAGCGGGAACCGTGCGATCGAGCTCGGGAGCCACTCGGCGTTGACGAACTCCCCGCTGGAGACGAGAGATGTCAGCTCGAGCGGTGCGATCACGCCGCGAAGGCCGTACGGGTTGATCAGGAGCCCGGCCACCGATGCGCCGACGACGGCGATCCTGCGCGAGAGGAGCACGGCGATGACCGGTGCGATCAGCGCGGAAGGATGGATGTTGATCCAGACGACGGTGAGGATGAGGTACGCCCAGGCCGAGCGTCTTTCGGCCAGGACGATCGCGAGCACCGTCAGCAATGCGCCGAACGCGGACGGGCGGGCGTCGAGGGTGACGGCAGCGCCGGCCCAGCAGACGCAGCACACGGCGACCGTCGATGCGAGGTCGGAGCGCCGTATCGCGAATCCCGCGCCGATCGCGAAGATCGAACCCACTACGAGTGCCCGCATCCAGGAGAGCGCATCCAGGCCGCCGATCTGCTCGGCGCCGAACGCGATCAACTGGAACAGCCACTCGCCGTTGATCCACTGCACAGGCGCGCTCGCGAGCGCGAACGGGTCAGTCGCCGGAAGCGCGCGATGCTCGAAGATCCAGCGGCCGGTCGCGAGATGCCAGAAGAGGTCGTAGCTGCGGACGGGAGCGACCGAGAGGAGAGACAGAACGGCGAGCAGCGCGACCGGAACGGTTCTTTCCCAACGCGTGCTCGCCATCGACCCGCGAGTATAGCGGTCGGCCTACTTCACACTGGCCGGGGTCAGCTGCGAGAGCTCGACGTGCCCGTTCACCGTGACGATCCTGAGCTCGTGCCGGCCGCCGTTCACCTCGCCCGAGACGCGGCGGCTGCCGGGGTTCGAGCGGATGTTCAGCGGGAACGAAGCCTCGAAGTCGCCGTTGACCTGCGACAGGTTCACCGCGAACGAGGCGTCCGAGGGGAGCGTTGCATCGACCGCGCCGTTCACGGTCTTGAAGTGCGCCCCCTGGAACGAGCGGAGGAACTTCGCCCGGACGCGGCCGTTGACCGCGCTCGCCGACAGCTCGCTGGTTCCGGAGGTCTCGATGTCGATGTTGCCGTTGACCGTCGTCGCCTCGGTCTCGCCGTCGACACCGCGGGTGATGATCCTGCCGTTCACGGTCTGCAGGTCGAGGGCAACGTCGGCCGGCACCTTGAGGGTGTAGTCGACGGTCATGCCGCCACCACGGCCGAACATCACGAAGCTCCGGCGTCCCTTGCTCTGACGCCCGATGCGCAGGGTGTCGCCGCTGACGCGGGAGGTGAAATATCCCTGATTGTCCTGATTTGCGTCCGGCCGTTCGCCACGGCCGTGCACATGGGCGACCAGCGTGATCTCGTCCGAGGAGGATGCCTCGACGTTGACGCTGCCGTTGGCCTCCGAAACCCGAACCCGCTCGATCTCTGCCGCGGGCCACTTCCTCTCGACGGTGACGTTGAGACGTTCACGCCGGACACCGTCGCACGAGGCGAGGAGGCCGGCTGCTAGAACTGCTGCGACGAGTTTCTGGGACGCCTTCATGTGGCACCTTGCAGTCGGGTTGTACGACAATGCGCGGCCGGAGTTTCATGACCGACCCAGGCCAGACCAAGCTGCTGCGGATTGCCGCCTTCCTGATCGACGCCCTGATCACGTCGATCACGCTCGTCCTTCCGGCATCCGCCGCCAGCTATGCGATGACCTGGACCGGCACGCCGCGCTACATCCAGCTAGTGTGGTGGATCGCGCTCGGAGTCCTTGTGATCTCCATCCTCCTTCGCGATGGGTTCCGGGGGCGGTCCATCGGCAAACAGCTGCTCGGGCTGCGCCTGATCACCCCCCACGGGGAGAGGTGCGGCTACTTCCGCTCGATCGTCCGCAACCTGCCGATCATCATTCCGGGGTGGAACCTGCTCGAAGCGATTCTGATCGTGGCGGGACGTCCCCGCACCGGCGACCGGATCGCCCGGACCTCCGTCACGGAAGAGTGAGTCAGCGCGTCCGAAGGTCGCCAGGCGAGCTCTCGAACGCCAGGCGCAGGTCGGTCAGCCTCGCCGCGAACGCCTCCGCCTGCGACGTCCTGACGTCGAACTCGAACACGTTCGTCTCCCCGAAGGTCTCCGCCGTGAGCACGATTCCGGGGGGAGCGACGAGCCGGTAGATCTGTCCGAGCGCGTCGAACGGGACGGTCACGTCGAACCGCCTGTAGACGTAGCGGTCGACCCTCCGGGCGTCCCGCAGCGTCTCGGCAGCTGTCTCCCGGTACGCCCGCGACAGGCCGCCCGTGCCGAGCTTCACGCCGCCATACCAGCGAACGACCACGACTCCGGTGTCGAGCAGCGCGGCGCCCTCGATGGCGCTGAGGATCGGCTTCCCGGCGGTTCCCGAAGGCTCTCCGGCGTCGGAGCTCCGGCTGCGGCCCTCGGCGGAGAGGCGAAAGGCCCAGCAGTGATGCGTCGCGTCGAAGTGCTTCTTCTGGATGGCTTCCAGCGCGTGGCCGAATTCCTCTTCCGAGACACAGGGAAACGCGATGCCGAGGAAGTCGCTGCGCTCGATCTTGAGCCGATGCTCGACCGTGGTTGCGACGGTCTGGAAGTGGTCAGACATGACGGTGCGGCGACACGTGCCGGTTCCCGCGAAGGTAGAAACGAAGAGGCCAGACGGCAGCCTCGCCGGCGTTCTCGACGCCGACGCGCGGACTGACCGCGATCTCCGACTCCTCGATCGCGACGTCGCGGCCAGTCAGGTAGAGCGTGTTGCCGTCGAGCGGCTCTCCATCCTGCTCGCGGCCGACTGCGAGCGCCATGCAGAGCTTTCCCGGTCCGTTCATCAGGTCGACCTCGCGCCGGGCCTTCGGTCGCCTCAGGCGGATCGATTCGACGCCCCGGACCGGCTCCGCGGCGCGCAGGAGCACCGCCTCGGCCAGATCCTGTTCCTGGGTCACTACGTTCATGCACCAGTGCATGCCGTAGGTGAAGTAGACGTAGGCATGCCCGCCTTCGAGGTACATCGAGCGGTTCCGCTCGGACCTCAGGCCGCGGCGCGCATGGCTGGCGTCGTCGTTGGCACCGAGGTAGGCCTCCGTCTCCACGATCCGGACCGCGATCAGCTCGTCGCCGAGCCGGCGCCACAGCAGGCAGCCGAGGAGCGAGCGGGCGACGGTGACCGTGTCCTGCAGGTAGAAGCCGCGCGCGAGCTTTCCAGGCGGTCTTGCTGGCATACGTGGCAGGGCTGCCTCAGCCGAGAGGTCTTGGCGACTTCCGGTGGTCGAGCGCCTCCTCGTTGGTGTGGCGGCTGATGATCTCGAGGAGATTCCGGTGGACGCCTGGCGCCGCGCCGACGATGTTCCCCCTCTCGAGCCAGCGCTGACCGCCCGAGAAGTCGGTCATCTCACCGCCCGCCTCGGTGACGAGGAGCGAGCCCGCAGCGGTGTCCCAGGGCGAGAGATGCATCTCGAAGAACCCGTCGAACACCCCGGCGGCCGTGTACGCGAGGTCGAGAGCGGCCGACCCGGCGCGACGGACGCCCTTCGCGACCCGGATTACGTCCGTGAAGATCGAGACATACGTCGCGACGTACTCCTGGGCCCGGAACGGGAAGCCGGTCGCGATGAACGCCCCCTCCACCCCTTCCTGCGAGGAGATGCGCATCGGCTCGTCGTTCCGGAAAGCGCCGGAGCCCTTCTCGGCCGTGAAGAAGAGGTCGCGCAGGGGCTCGTAGACGACAGCGGCGACCATCTCGTCGCCGCTGCGGAGGCCGATGGAGATCGACCAGAAAGGGAAATGCTGGAGGTAGTTCGAGGTGCCGTCGAGCGGGTCGACGATCCACGTGCGACTGGTGGAGCCTGCGGACAGGCCGGATTCCTCACCGAGGAAAACGTCGTCGGGGTGCTGCTCGCGGATGAAGTCGAGAATGGCGCGCTCGCTCTCACGGTCGGCCTTGGAGACCCAGTCATGCCGCGCCTTGAGGTCCGCGTCTTCCTTGCCGATCTGTTCCCAGTAGCCGAGGAGGACGGCAGCGCCGCGGCGTGCGGCCTCGACCGCGATGTCGATGTCATGCATGGCGCCGCGCATTCTACCGACGAAACGACCGCGCGAATCGGGTGTCGGCCACAGGGCGCCGATCCGGCCGCGCGGCGGGAAATGCCATCGAGAAGGTTCTGGTGCCACGGTGTTCGCGTTGTGACCGGCCTCACCGAGAAGGCCGGAATTTCCTGACTTAAGCTCGCGACTCACCATGACAACGAGGGGAGCGACGCGTCGCACGCGTGCCACGTTCCACGTCGACGCGCGGGCGTTTGCGTGGAGTCGCTGGACCGCTGCCACGCTGACGCACGTCTCCCTTCCGTGGGGAGAGAGGATCGCCGGACTCCCCCTCGGAGAAGCCGCGACGTCCCTCGGAGAACGGGACCGGCTCTCCCTCCTCGCTCAGTTCGCCGCCCATCAGGCGTTCCTCCGGTT